>JAPPDO010000043.1 GCA_028821635.1 Ekhidna sp. | reverse complement strand
AAGTCACTGCTGATGATAGTAACGATGGCTCCGTTTCCGACAATTTTGACATCACGGTAAGGGAGAAGGCTCCGTTGGGGGCAGACGATGCGGCCGAAGCCGTTATCGTTCCCAACCCTTCGGGCCGCTATCTGGAGGTGAGGTCTTCGGTCGGAGGTACATTCCAACTACTAAGCCTAAGCGGCAAGCCACTGCTGGAAGGCACCACGAACACAAGGGTAGATATCACCTCCCTGAAAAGCGGCCTCTATTTGGTGCAGTTGCCAAGCGGGCGTTTGTTGAAGTTTGTGAGGGAGTAGGAGGAACCGATAATGAAAACATTTGTAATTTTTATCGCAATGGCCGCTAACAATGACCTCGGAATGGTCAACAATAACCTCTCTCCGGGTGTAGCTTGTAATTCGGCCGGGATGTGATATTATCAAAAGTGCCACAGATAAAGAAACAGGAAGCGGGGGATGTAATTCTGAGATTCAATAGAAACATCAGAAGACAAAAAAATCAGACTATTTATGCAAAGGTCTCGATATTTGGCCCGCAAATAGACCGGCAAACCAAATGCAAGCCAGGCAAAAGAAAAGAATACTCTTATTGGGTGCAACTTCAGAAGTAGCGATGGAGCTCGGGAAGTTACTGTTAAAGCAGGGCTGTGAACTTACGATGGCAGGACGTAAAATTTCACGTTTAAAACCCTTTCAGTCAGAGGCTTGGTGGCTTTACGGTAACAGCCCCGCACTTTTGGAGATGGACATTGAAAAAGATAGCTTCATTCACATGGTGGGACGTGAAACAGAAGGTTATGATATGCTGATTGTAATGGTTGGATATATGGTGGCTGATGAGTCTAAAATAGTAGACCATGTTGTAATGGAGAGAATAATTCACATCAATTTTATGCTTCCGGTTTTGATTATCTCAAAATTCGTCGAACAGTTTGCTAAAAGAGGTTACGGAATGATTGTGGGAGTATCTTCGGTAGCAGGCGAGAGAGGCAGGGCATCAAACACCATCTATGGAAGTGCTAAAGCCGGATTTTCTACCTACCTAGACGGTTTACGTGCATCCATGTATGAAAAAGGGGTGCATGTGCTGAAAGTAGTGCCCGGATTTATGAAAACGAAAATGTTAAAAGATGCCAAAACCCCCGGTTTTATTACCCAATCACCACAAAAGGCAGCATATATAATACATAGAGCGATAAATTTAAAGAAGAACACCGTCTACGTCGATTGGAAATGGCGTTGGATAATGCTGGCCGTTAAGCTAATTCCGAATGGAATTTTTAAGCGATTGCCTAACTTTTAAAATACTGAAGAAATCTGATCAAGAATTTTTGCATGTCACAAAAAGATAGGGAGAAAAGTCAAATTCTTTTAGAACGACGGTTAAAGCGTGCTACCGAAAAAGACCTTTTACTGGTGGACTTAGACGGAACATTATATTTGGGAGACAGTCTTTTAGATTTTTTATTGTTTACCCAAAAAAAAATAACTCTTTTCACGGCACTGATAATTTTTATGCCTAGATTGATAGCGATAAATTTAAAGATTACATCAGTGGCAAAAGTTAAGGAAAGTGTAATCGCTCGCTTCTTCAAAGGATTCTCAAGGAGCAGTTTGAATAAAATGGGTCAAATGTATGCTGAGGCATATCTTCAAAAAAAAATAAATATTTCGCTCTTTTCCATCATAAAAAACTTCCCGGGAAGAAAGATAATTGTCACAGCATCGCTGGAATGGTGGGTGGCCGGACTAGCCAACTTAATGGGGTTAGAATTCATTTGCACCCTACCAAAACATTCCAAAACACAAAATAAGCCTTACACGGGTTTTTTTGCCACCCCTAATTGTAGCTTTGAAGAAAAAGTAAGACGAATAAAATTAAAAGTAAACCTAATAGATCATCCCTCTATTTATGCCTTTGGAAATACGAAGAGTGACCATGCAATGCTGAGGTTGGCGGATTATGCTTATTGGGTTAATTCAAAAGGAAAAGTACAACCTTATGATGATTAAAAGTAAAATATTAGACAAGATTAAAAAGGTTACACAGACCAAAAGCTCAAAAATTGTGTTGGGTTTGGTCATATTTCTATTATCGCTTGCCGTCAGCTTTGACCGTGACAATATAAGCATTAAAATCAGAGAACCCTCTTATGATGAGAAAATGTGGACGAATATTAGCATTGCCACTCATGCGATGTTTAATGGATATGTGCGCCAAGGGGTAACAGATGACTCATGGTTCACGGGCTATGCCTATAAAGAAGGACTGGATATATTTAAAGTATCGGGCAATAAAATTCGTGTAGACTATGATAAGATACCTATTAAAGACTATCAGTGGTTTGATTTTGCCCTGTGGACTTTCGGGTGGAAGGCACCGAATTTTTCAAAATTACTTAAAGGGTTCTACATAAAATGGAATAATCCGGAGGTAGACCCTCAAGGATATTTTAGACTTGGAGAGGCAGAAAGAAAGGAAAATACTAAACTTTACTATAGTGCCGTCCCACTTGAGTATATTGAATATGCACGTCACGTAGAAGCCTTTCTTTGTTCGCTGAGTTTACTTACTGTCTTTTTGATAGGTTGGAGGTATTTCGGGTTACTTGTGGGTCTGGGGGCCTGGTTGTATCTGGCTTTAAATTCACAATTTATTGCTGTAAACACTCAGGCAGGGATGGACAGCAGTCTCTGCCTTTTTAGTCTTGTGTCCATTTTCTTAACGCTTCTTTTGGCAGAAGAGATTCAACAGGACAAAAGATCCATCCCGAAAATCATTATCTATTCCTGTAGTTTGGGTCTTAGCATTGGTTTGGCAATGTCCTCAAAATTCAATGCAGCAACGTTATACATAGCCATTATACCGGTTGCTTTATCATTGCTTTTTTACGTCATAAAGCAATATCCAAAATCAGAAGAGAAGTCAAACCACAAATATTCAAAGCTAAAACGGCTTAAAAAAGAAAAAATGCTTTTTGTAAAGAGATGGTCAGTGATTATATTGGCTTCACCAGCATCGATTTTTTTGGTTTCTTTTGTTACTCTACTCTACATGAACCCGCATCTGCGCTCGCAACCCACGAAAAAGGTGGCTATCATAAGGTCTTCGGTGGATGCATACTTTCAAAGAAGAGCCGAGATAAAACAGACAGCACATCTAAAGGAAAGTCTTAGTGCGTCATTGAAATTGGTGACAAGCGAAATGTACTTCTCTTTAGATAAAGAGAGAACGAATCACTTCGGGACTTTTGGAGAACATATAAAATCCAGAATCAAATTATTGGATGGGTTTTTTATTTTAATCGGAATAATAGTTGCAGCACACAAGTCTTTTTTGCTTTTCAAAAGTCATAAAAGCACCAGTCCATACCTGATAATTCTATCATTCTACTTTGTCATTCTTTACATGAATGCGGATTTTATATGGTATCCGATGAGAAGGTATTTCATGCCTTTTCACATTACCGGCAGTTTACTCATTTCCATAGGATTTGTAGCATTAGTGCAGAGGCTAAAATTTTTCAGTAAAATCACAACAAAGCATGCACTTGTAAAACATTGATTCGCATTTGCGTACTAATTATAATGATGGAAGTTAGTTCAGAAGAGATCTGGCAGTTTTATGAAAAATGAAATTCTGA
>JAPPDO010000417.1:1378-3653 GCA_028821635.1 Ekhidna sp. | reverse complement strand
TTCCCCCACTCTTGCCATTCTTAATGAAGTCTTTAACATGACATTGGGGACAGTGAGTAATTGGTGTGTGCATCATTTTTTATCGCAAAACTACTTCAGTTTAGCAATGCCAGAACAAGAAATATTTTTAGTCCGAACTTTTAGCACCGGTTACCCTCTACCAACCTTGCTACTGCATCATAATAACATACTAATGATTCTTGTTTTTTCTTTGTACTGCAAACATGAAAGTAATCCTTTTGCTATCCTAAAGTGCCACTCCAATGAATGATTTAAAGGCTAGTCCCATCAATCCGGTTATTAACATCGTAATTCCTAATCCTTTAAGCCCATTAGGAACATGGGAGTATTTTAGTCTTTCCCTAATAGCAGCTAATGCAATGATTGCCAGAAAGAATCCGGTTCCGGACCCGAATCCAAAAGCGGTGGCTTCCAGGATTGTATAATCTCTTTGCACCATAAATAATGAGGATCCTAGTATTGCACAATTCACGGCTATCAGCGGGAGGAAGATTCCCAACGAACCATACAATGCGGGAGAGAATTTTTCAATAACCATCTCCACAAGTTGTACCATAGCAGCTATGACGGCAATAAAGATGATAAATTGAAGAAAGGTAAGGTCAATAGCGGCGAAATCGCTCCCTAGCCATGCTAAAGCACCTTCTTTAAGTACTTTTTCCTGAATCAACCAATTAATTGGCACGGTAATGCTTAGTACAAATATTACGGCCATACCCAATCCAAAGGCAGTTTTGACCTTCTTAGACACTGCGAGGAAGGAGCACATTCCTAAAAAATAAGCAAAAACCATGTTATCAATAAAGATTGCTTTTATCGCTATGTTGATTGCATCCATTGTTTTTTAGTGTTCTATGTAACCGTTCTTCGTTCTTTGAATCCAAATAATCATTCCAATGATTATAAATGCTCCTACGGAGTCTACAAATAATCCGTTTGTTTGTAATGTGATGCCCAGTAGGCTTCCAAGATTTCCGTACACATCAAACTCAAGAGGTGTGCCAACAAACACCGTTCCCCCTCCCAGTAATTCTCTGAAAAAAGCTACTACAAGAATGATCCACGCATAGCCAAAGCCGCTTCCAAATCCATCTAAGATAGCATCATACGGTTTGTTTGCCATTGCGAAAGCTTCAAGACGACCCATTACGATACAGTTGGTGATGATAAGCCCGACGTAGGCACCTAAGACTTTATACATATCGTAACTGTATGCTTTTAAAACCTCACTTACCAGCGTCACCAGCGTTGCGATGATTGCGAGCTGAACAATGATTCTAATCCTGTTAGGGATCAGCTTTCTCATTAAAGAGGTGGTCAAATTTGAAAACACAATTACAAAGACAACCGCAATGGACATGATCATGGTGGGCTTGAACTGAACCGTGACCGCCAGTGCTGAACAGATACCTAATACCTGAATGGTGATGGGATTATCATCATTTAGTGGGTCTGAAACGATCCTTTTCCTTCTTTTGGAAAGTAAGGGCTCGGCAGCTTCTTTAGCTGGGACTGCTACTGATTCCTGTGGAACTTCTGCAACGTCAGTACTCATAGACTTACTATTTTTTGGGTTTTATTTTTTTTTATGAATGCCAGATAGCATTTTAAATAATCTTCAAGCATGGCATTTACACCCTTACCCGTAATGGTGGCTCCTGACATTCCATCTACTTGATGATCATTGAGGCCGCTATTTCCTTCTCCTTTTAGCATTTTGATGCTTACAAGCTGGCCCTGCTTATTGAATATCTTCTTACCAATGTATCGCTGCTGCACATTTGCTTCGGTTATTCTTGCTCCCAGTCCCGGTGTTTCACCTTTATGATCTAAAGCAATGCCTAATACCGTATTCAAATCTTTTTCAAGTGCCAAATAGCCCGAAATCCAATCCCATAATCCCGATCCGAAGGTTGGGAAGATGTACGAATCTATTGATTCACCATCCTCAGTGAACATAAAAACAGGATATTGCCTTTGTTGGGGATTAAGTTTGGCGTTCTTCTGAATGTTTACTTCTTCGGCTACCAGAGGCGTTCCTTCTTTATCTTTTTCCATTTCATTCCCATTTATATCAACTACGATTGAGGTAACCTTCTCATTGTATATTCTAAGTATTTCGTTAGAGTCATTAATTGAGGAGATGTCCATTACTGCGCCCAGAATTTTCTTTTTATTGTCGATCTCCACTTGCTTGTCCTGAAGTGGTTTCAGGCCGACGGATGCAAGGGATAGTGCTCCTACAAATATTACG
>JAPPDO010000417.1:0-1368 GCA_028821635.1 Ekhidna sp. | reverse complement strand
CGCCGCTGGCGGCCACGTGGTCCCGCGCCGCCGACGCCGCCGGGTAGGTGCTCGTCACGGCGAGCATTATAGATTAGACTGTTGCACGCTTTAATCTTCTTTTTTTGTTTGCTTCTACCACGTAAAAATCAATCAGAGGGGCAAATACATTCATAAAAAGTATTGCAAGCATAATTCCTTCCGGATAAGCCGGATTGATGACTCTGATTAACACTGTTATAACCCCAATTAGGAAACCATAAATCCATTTACCTAGTTCGGTGTGGGAGGCACTGACAGGGTCTGTGGCCATGTACACGGCTCCGAATGCCAAACCCCCTGCCACCAGATGGTAATGAGGCGGCATCTGCATAAAACTATTTGTTCCTGCCAGGTTAAATATAACACCCATAAAGAGCGTTCCAAGTACAACGCTCAGGATTATTTTCCAGCTACCCACTCCGGTGGTTATTAATATGATAGCACCTAAAATACACATTAGCGTTGAGGTTTCACCGATACTTCCGGGAATAATCCCGATGAACATATTCCAAAAGTCAAACATTCCGGCATACCAATGGTTTGAAGCTAGCTGCATCATATTGGTTCCGTTGGAGGCGGCTTCGGCTCCGTAGGCCAAAATCGTTGCACCGGAGAAACCGTCAACGGGAGATTTGTCACCCAAATAAGTCCATACATCGCCCGAAATATCCGTAGGATAAGCGAAGTAAAGGAATACTCTTGCGGTGAGTGCTACATTAAGAATGTTCATTCCGGTTCCTCCAAAGACTTCTTTACCGATAATGACAGCAAATGCCGTTGCTAATGCTACCTGCCACAAAGGAATACTTGCCGGCATGATTAAGGGAATGAGCATTCCGGACACGAGAAACCCTTCTTCCACAGGTCTTTGATAAATCACACAAAAAGTAAATTCAATGGTAAGACCTACTGCATAAGAGACTGCTATGATCGGAACTACTTTTAAAATACCAATCCAAAATTTGTCTAACAGCGCAGCCTCAACTCCTGTAGCGATGTAGTGCTGATGCCCGACATTCCACATTCCAAAGATGAGACATGGGATCATGGCGATAATCACTGTCATCATCACTCTTTTTAAGTCTGCACCATCTTTAATTTGGGTTCCTGTTTTACTTGTGATCATATCAGGTGCAAAAAAGATCGTTCTATGCCCTTCATAGATTGGATAAAGCTTTTCGTATTTTCCACCCTTCTCAAAAAGTGGCTTAACCTGATCAAACTTTTTTTGTAAAAATTTCATGTCTATCCTTCTTTAATTAAATCAATTCCTTCTCTTAGTATTTCCTGAAGTGGGTTTTTAGAAACATCAACAAACTCACATAACGCCACATCTTCTTCTATTAG
>JAPPDO010000328.1 GCA_028821635.1 Ekhidna sp. | reverse complement strand
AAAAATCAACCCATCTCTATTCTTACCTTGTCTGTTATCGGCTTTCCGACGCAGGTCAATACATAGCCCTCATCCAACTCATCCTGTGATAAACCCTCAGCTTTATCCGTGCTGATTTGACCCTCCGTACATCTTCCACGACAGGCCGTACAAAGGCCGCTTTGGCATGAATAAGGCATATCAAGCCTCTACCTGTAGAGTAATCGCATTATCTGGATTATTAGGAACCAGCCTTTTTTCTAATAGCAACATTGAGTTGATCTTCGGCCACATCTTATGAACGTCTCTAGATCCGCTACCTTCAATGTAGCTAGTTCTAACACTTCTTTGAGCCGCTCAACCTGCTCCTCCGAACTAAGCGGGGCATCATACGAATGCTTATCCATCGCTTCCAGAATACGATAATAACCTAACTCATTCAGAATGTCTCTCTTTAGATGGCTTAAACTGCTTCTCGAAATATCATACTTGCACTTGATAAAGGACAGGTTCTCCTGAGTTAGAAACTACCTCTTTGATTAAGCAAATTCATTAACGGTTCTTCTTTGCCAAAATTCGTTTGCTCAGGATTCAAATCGAGGAGCTACTTTTTCCTAAATACAACTTTTACGGGGACTCCTTTAAAATCGAAATGCTTGCGCAGTTTATTGGTTAAGTAACGCTGATAGGGTTCTTTGATGTGCTGAGGAAAATTACAGAAAAACGCAAAAGTTGGTGTTTGGGTTGGTAACTGAGTCATGTATTTAATCTTTATGTAACGACCTCTTACGGCCGGAGGCGGATAGCTTTCTATTTCTTTACCGATGATTTCGTTGAGTTTGGAGGTTGGAACTTTTCGTAATCTGTTTTCATAAACATTCAGTGCCAGTTCAAGTGTTTGCATAACCCGCTGCTTATTCATAACGGAGGTAAAAATGATCGGAACATGGCTTAGATGTCCTAATTTATTTTCAATGGATTCCCTAAATTCATTCGCCGTGTGGGAGCTTTTTTCAATTAAATCCCATTTGTTTACCATTAAAATAATTCCCTTTTTGTGCTTATCTGCAAGGCCGATGATGTTCATGTCCTGAGATGTTAATCCGATTTGAGCATCAATCATCACAATACAAACATCTGAGTCTCGAATGGCCCGTATAGCTCGCATCACCGAGTAGAATTCGATATTTTCATGCACCTTTGACTTCCTTCTGATCCCCGCAGTGTCAGTCAATAGAAAGTCTTTACCATAGAGATTATACCTTGTGTCCGTTGCATCTCTTGTGGTTCCTGCAACGTTGGTCACGATGCTGCGTTCTTTGCCGATAAGTACATTCACAAAAGAGGATTTCCCGACATTAGGTCTACCCAATATTGATATTTTAGGAAGATCATTTTGATCAGGTTCCCGGTCTTTGAAGTGATTGGCTACCTCATCCAACAAATCACCTGTTCCTGACCCGCTTATGGCAGCAATGGGAAATATAGGTGCATTTAGCCCTAACGAATAAAATTCATTGGCAGCCAGCATTCGTTCCCGATTGTCAGCTTTATTGGCTGCCAGATAGACCGGCTTGTCTATCTCTCGAATAACATTAGCAAAATTCTGGTCTAGCCCATGCAGTCCCGTATCACAATCAACCATAAACAATATGACCGATGCTTCTTTGAGTGCTTCTTTTACTTGCCTTCGAATGGCTTCTTCAAAAATATCATCAGACCCCTCCACGTATCCACCGGTATCAATAGCTGTGAACGGTTTCCCGTTCCACTCTCCGTGACCATAATGGCGGTCTCTTGTTACTCCGGATTCATTGTCCATGATCGCTTGTCTCCTCTCAACCAGCCTGTTGAAAAGCGTGGACTTGCCGACGTTTGGTCTGCCTACGATTGCCAAAATATTAGACATGTCCCTATGTTTAAAGGATGAAAGTAAACTGCTAGAATATCATGTCACCAATCAACGCTACTGCTTTTGCTACTATGGATAGGTTTCCCGACTTTGGAGTGGTGGCGGCCCAAAAAGGAGTAATATCACAATAATTTGGTAAGCAGAACCCAAGGCAGTCATCCCTAATAATTTTGATTTTGCTTTTTTCCTGTAACAATTCAAATACATCGGATCATTAAAGATTTCTTGGTTCACTGACATTGCGTATGTGTCTCTACCTTTGGAAGGTATCGGGTTAGCTGAGGCGGCCGTGGCACCGACGGCAAGAGGACCAAATATTGCACCTAAAATAAACTGACTGCCTCTTTTCCCATGATAATTTTGTGCATCCAGCCGCCCTTGTAAACAATTACTAGGGTTATTTTGCGCTATGTCCATAAACTTCGTGTAGACCTTATCTTCGGCATCTTCAAATTGAATGGAGAATACTTCAGAGGCTGGAACCGTGTATTTATTACCATCTGCTTTAAAAACAACGGCACACCCTTTGATTTTGGTCACTTTCCCCTCAAAAGCCATTTTATTGTTTAGGGTCAGTACGTCGCCTGCAAAAGATACCATAACGAACAGACTTGTAATTAATGTTAATAGTAATTTTTTCATAACGTTAAATTTTTGATTTTTTAAGTAGCTATTAAGCTCCTTTTTTGTAGAAATTATTTTGCGAATATAACACTGCTATGGTAGTATCCAATTTTTTAGCTGCTAAAATTTTATTTTACCGGAAACGTAAATCGTCTTAAACCCTAATTTTTGGTTTAGCGAATAAGTCCTATACTATCCCCAAAGATGAAGTTGAAAGAGCTATTAAAGGCTTGGTATCACTAAAATGCGGCAGATTTGTAATAAAAAGTGATGCACACAAAAAATGCTTAAACGTCCTTTCTTACTACTCCCTCAAAAACTTCAACAAATGCCCGTCCGGTAGCTGTACCAGATTAAAGACCACTGCGCAGGGAGGTGATGTTTACCCTTGTGTTCGTAGTGCTTTCCGGCAGCGGCCTTCCATTCAGGCTCAGAATCTTGAACGTCCCTCCGACCGAAGACCGCACCTCTCAGATAGCGGCCAGAAGGGTTGGGGGAAACGACTGCTTCCATAACATCTCGCTCCTCTTCGGTGGCAAGTCTGCCGAAATAAAAAAAAATTGTACCCTCTCCTGCACCTTTGGCAGATGATATACTTAGCTTTGTATCTTAATCAAATTATTTATTTTAAATCTTATGAACTTTAATATTTTGAATTTATTCTCGGGGAATGGGCGTAATGACTCTACCCCCCCCCCCCCCCCCCAATTAAAGTAAAGCAACTTCTTGGAATTGTACTAATAGATATTTTTGGAATCTTGCTTACTGCTTGTGGGGATGATGACGAGCCGAATACAAACAAAAAAGAAGAAGATAAACCGGAAAACACCGCACCGACGATTGCCGACCAAACTTTCTCCATAGCGGAAGATGCCGCAGTGGATGCAGAGGTTGGAACAGTAACGGCTTCGGATGCAGATGACGACGAGCTGACTTTTTCTGTTACTTCGGGCAATACCAGTGATGCGTTTGTAGTAAATGAAAGTTCGGGATTGCTTACCGTAGCAAAGGCACTGGACTTTGAAACTGATTCGACCTATACACTTAAAGTAAGCGTCTCCGACGGAACGGACTCAAACGCTGCGGACATAACCATCAATGTTACTGATGTGGAAGAGGCATCATCTGGTGACCGCCTGCCTGAT
>JAPPDO010000144.1 GCA_028821635.1 Ekhidna sp. | reverse complement strand
ATCTTGTAGTGATGACAGAAGTATTTCTGTTTGGGAAGTTCACTTTAAGGAATGAAGACATTTTTGTTATCTTTGTATTGAAATTATCCAAGATATAGACTGTGTACTTATAAATCAAGAATTCTGAATAAAGGACGATGAAGATTACACCGCTGGAAATAAGACAAAAAGACTTTGAGAAAAAACTTCGCGGCTATGACAAGGATGAGGTGAACGCATTTCTTCAATCCCTGTCTAATGAGTGGGAAAGAGTATTGGAAGAGAACAAAGAACTTAGTTTAAAGCTACAGCAAGCGGACAAAGAAGTAGCCAAACTTCGGGAAGTGGAGAGTTCACTTTATAAGACACTAAAAACGGCTGAAGATACAGGTGCTAACGTGATTGAACAGGCAAATAAAGCTGCAGAACTTCACATGAGGGAAACGCAGATGAACGCTGAGGGTCTCCTGAGTGAATCAAAAAATAAAGCCAGAGCCATGATCGAGAAGGCAGAAGTTGAAGCCAGACGAATCATTGAGGAGCTTCAGGATGCTGTAAAAGAAATTCAACAAAACCATCGGGATATTGAAAATCAACGTGACATCGCCCTGCAAGAACTTAAAAACCTTTCCATTACGTTGATTGAGAAGGTAGAGCGGACTACTCAGCAGACAAAGGAGTTCAAACTGGACGATTACATGAAGCGTGTGAAAAAGCTGGCGCGCGAAAGCGAGGAGAGCATAAGGACAGAGAAAGCAGATGTAGATACAGAAAGCGAATCCATAGAATCCATCACAGTGAGAAATACTGACGGGGTAGGATTTTCACAAAAAAAAATGGATCAATCAAGACCTGAACTGACACAGAAACCTCAAAAAACTTCAGAATTAAAAGACAGGATTATCAGGCGGCCAAAAGGAGAAGATTATGCTGAAAGGGCAGTAAACGCCGAAATGGCACAGAAAAAGCAAGCGGAGAGAGCAGATAAGCGAATAACTAAAGCTGAGACGGCGATGCCTCGATCGAACTTGAAGCAGGAGCAACCTGAGCCAGCAAATGCAGCGGGCAAATCAGGTAAAAAGTTGCGTATTGCCAGCACGGTTTCATTCTTTGATGAGTTAGACAAGGATCATTAAGCTATATGGGGAAGGTTTCCTTAGAAGGAATGGAATTCTATGCCCGTCATGGCTATTACGAAGAGGAGCGCGTGATTGGCAATAAATACAGCGTAGATATTGTACTGGATGTTGATTTTTCAGAGGCTGTGTCTGATGATAAGTTGGAAGGAACAGTGAACTATGAGAAAGTTTACGAAATCGTTCGAGATGTGATGGGCACCAATGCGAATCTTCTGGAACATTTGGCAGGAAAAATGATCAGAGCACTTCAAGAGGGATTTCCGGAGGTTAATCATGTCAAAGTGATGATCAGCAAATACAACCCGCCAATTCGGGGGCTATGCAAGCGGGCAACGGTTGAACTGGAGGGCTAAACAAAAAGAAACCCCCTGCCGTCAGCTTCGTCATAAAACGCTATCTTCTTCCCAGTAAGAAATAAGACCTCTCGCTTTTGTATCAGCACCTGAATTCCGTCTTGAAAATATTCTTCGTCGCCCTCTTTCTTTTTGTCAAAACCCAGCTTAAAACCAACACCACATCCCATCCCTTTAGTAGCGATTCTCAATCCATAGCCCTCCGGGATTCCTTTATGTTTAAAAATCTTTTTTACCTCTTCAAGTGCCCTTTCACTGATATCTACGGGGATGTTCATACTCCAAAAGTATTATTTTTGGCAATTACCACAAGCTAAACAACCCTACTCATGGAAATGATTTATGACCTCTTAAAAATTACAATCCCAGCAGTGCTCATGCTGTATCTCTCTTATTTGCTGGTCAGATCATTTCTCCGAAAACAACTGGACGAGGCTGCTTTTTCTGTACGTCAAAAAAATCAGGAAGTTATCGTACCCATCAGGCTGCAAGCCTACGAAAGAGTCACCCTACTACTGGAGCGAATAAACCCTGCTAATCTCCTGTCAAGGCTGGGGAATTCTGATTACAGTGCCGAGGAGTTTCAACAGATTTTAGTTCACGAGATTAGGAATGAATTTAATCACAATCTTTCACAGCAAGTCTATATGTCTGACAGTGCATGGACATACGTAATCACGGCTATTGAGCAGACGATCTCCCTTATTAATTCCTCAGCTAATGAGTTGGATAAAAAAGCCAAGGGAATAGAACTGGCGAGAGTGATTTTAGAAAACAGTGCAGGAGAGGAGATGGATGCCCCAAAGCAAGCCATCAGATATATTAAGGAGGAAATTCAAGACATTTTTTAATTATGGATAAAAAGAAAAAGATATTTGAAGAAGCCAAGCGAACCGTCAGAGACCGGAAAAAGTTATCCGGTGTTTTATCTAAGCTAGCTCAAAAGATTCAAGATTCAGCAGCGAACTCGCCGGACTGGAAGGAATTAAAATCAAAAGTGAATACGCGGGCAAGCATGTTGCAGTATCATGTTTCGGGAAAGTACAGGGCGTTTTCCAATACGTCACTGCTGCTCATCGTTTTTGCGCTTCTTTACTTCATCGCCCCGACAGATGCCATCCCTGACTTCATCCCTGCTTTGGGATTTACAGACGATGCCTCCGTCCTTTACCTGATTTACAGAAAACTAAACAAGGACATAGAGCGATTTTTACAATGGAAAGAAACTGAATAATGAGAGCCGTTATTCAGCGGGTGAGCAAAGCTTCCGTAACAATCGAAAGTGTGGTAAAATCTGAAATTGGAACCGGTCTGATGATCCTGCTTGGCATTGAAGAAGCAGACAATCATGGTGATATTGACTGGCTGGTGCGAAAAATCATCAATATGCGAATATTTCCCGATGAAGAAGGAGTCATGAATAAGAGTTTGTCAGATGCTGGAGGCGAGGTGCTGGTAGTAAGTCAATTCACACTACATGCAAGCACGAAAAAAGGAAACAGACCTTCTTACCTCAAAGCTGCACGGCCGGAAGTTTCAATGCCTCTTTACGAAGCCTTCATTTCGGCATTTGAGCAGGAGTTAGGAAAGAAGGTAAAAACCGGAGAGTTTGGGTCAGATATGCAGGTTTTTCTAATCAATGACGGGCCGATCACCATCCTTATTGACACAAAAGACAGGCAATAAATTAACTCAAGTATTGATATGAGGCTAATGTTCAATAAAAGCAGAACGAACTCTTTGTTATCCAGGCCAGGGGTGCCCTGTTAGGGTGACTTTTTCCAGCATTGCTTAAAACGCAGTGGGTAAGTAAGAAACAAAAAAACTACGAGTGTGATTTTCAAAATTTTATTCATTTTATTTATAATTTATTTCTGAAATTTGAGAACCGTACACTATTTACCCTAACAGAGACATTCAATATACTCTTTACACAATGGACACCACAACGAACTATGCTAACGTAAAAAGAGGATTCTTTCATTTTATTTTAAAAAGCAAATATAAATTAAAAAACTTAAATATCAATAGAAAAATTAAAGATTTTGTCATATTTTTATTCTATAACAAATAGCATAAACCTATAAGCTTTTCCTACTCCCTCACAAACTTCAGTAAACGCCCGTCCGGCAACTGTACGAGGTACAGGCCGCTTTGTAGGGAGGTGATATCTACCCTTGTGTTCGTGGTGCC
>JAPPDO010000124.1 GCA_028821635.1 Ekhidna sp. | reverse complement strand
TGTGGCTGGTGACGGCGGCCTAAGAAATGACTTAATAGAAATGTCCGCACGAAAGGCTATTGGTGATCGTATACACTTTACCGGTCATTTGGACAGAGAAGAAATGAATAAAGTGTATCGTGAGGCTTCCATATTATGTATGCCTTCCCGATCGGAGCCCTTCGGATTGGTAGCAACCGAAGCGGCGGCGGCAAAAATACCGGTGGTGCTATCAAAAAATGCGGGAGCCTCTGAGGTACTACCAAACGCCGTCCGTGTAGAACACACCGATGTTGAAGGCTTTGCGAACAGCGTTTTAGAATTAACGGATAAAAGGCTTGACATTAAAAAGATCACAGACATGAACTTCCAGTCAATAAAAGATTTTACATGGGAAAGGACTGCCAATGAAATTGTTGAGGTATTTAACTCACTTACCTAATGCCCGGGCATTGCAGTATTTATGTATTTCATTCACATTTTGAACTCAGCAGGTTTTCCTTTTTTGACATAAAAACTAATCACTGTTACTTCAAAGAAGTTTCCACAAGTTTTACAAAAATGCCTCTTTATCTTTCGTTACAAAGAGATGCAAAACTGCGGGTGTCCTGTTATTTTTCAGGTGTCTACCTCTCCTCTTTGGAGAAGAGTGAATTAGAAGAAATTCAGCATTTGGTCAAACAGGGCCAAATAGAATTATTACTGGGCACTTATCATCACTCATTAAGTTGTTTGTTTTCCTCCGACTTTTTTAAAAAAGAACTATCCGACCATCGGGATTTTCTCAAGGATGAATTTGGTGTAAAACCCGAGGGGTTTCTGAATACGCACGCCATCTTTTCCAATGAGCTGATCCCGACCCTTCAAAAAGAAGGAATTGCATATTGCATTACTCCAAGAATTGAATGGTACCTCGAACCGAATATTGCTGATAGAATAGTTAAAAGTAAAGACCAAAAATTAAGCCTGTTGCTCGTCGGGAGTTCAAAAAATGACACAGACCTATTGGTAAGCTACCTCCCGGGACATGCTTCAAAGCATTGGGATATGGAGACAATCACCGCAAGCGAGGCAGTTGCGGCTTTTCAAAAAGAAAAAATCTACAACCTGCCTAATCTCGTCGGGCTGGACCTGCAAAGTAAAGATTTAACTCATCTCCTCGAAAAGGCATTGCCCAGACAAGTGTTAAATTATGCTAGTATCCTGGCACCGGCTGTTCTGGAAAGTAAGAATAAACGGCTGATGAAGGATTTCCTGCTATTGACCTCGCCAGCTATTTTTGACCTGATAAGCTCGCCGCATTCAATCAGATATGATCATTACATTAGCTTGATGAACTGCCTGGCAGACATCGAACTAAAATCTGAGTCCGGCTAGTGCTTGAAGCACGTTAGGCGACGGAAGAGATAAACCAGCAATATGAAAGCATCATACATCTACGTTCGCATACTTAGCGTTTTTCTCAATGAATGCTCTTCTGGGGGCTACCTCGTCTCCCATGAGCATAGAGAACAAGTGGTCGGCTTCGGCTGCTGACTCGATGGTTACCCGCTTGAGGCTTCTGTGTTCGGGATCCATGGTGGTTACCCATAGCTGATCCGGGTTCATTTCTCCCAATCCTTTATAACGTTGCACACTGACAGAGTCCTCTTTCCCCTCCGGAGCCAATGCCCTGATCTCTCTGACTCTATCATCTTCAGACCACGCATACTTCTCTGCTTTTCCTCTTTTAACCAAATAAAGCGGAGGCAAGGCAATATATAAATACCCTTTTTCTATCAAAGGGCGCATGTATCTAAAGAAAAAGGTGAGGATAAGCGTTCTGATATGACTACCGTCTATATCGGCATCCGTCATAATGATGATCTTATGATACCTTAGTTTTTTAAGGTTAAGTTCTTTCTCATCTTCTTCTGTTCCAAAAGATACGCCAAGGGCCGTGATCATATTCTTTATCTCATCGTTGTCATAGATCTTATGTTCTTGTGCTTTTTCCACATTCAGGATCTTGCCGCGCAGCGGAAGTATCGCCTGAAACTTCCGATCCCTGCCCTGTTTCGCTGATCCCCCTGCCGAATCCCCCTCTACAAGGTATAGCTCGCATAAGGCAGGGTCTTTTTCAGAGCAGTCGGCCAACTTGCCCGGAAGGCCGGTGCCGGAGAGCACATTCTTTCTTTGTATCATCTCTCTGGCTTTGCGGGCAGCATGACGGGCCTGAGCGGCAAGGATCACTTTGGCTACAATCTGCTTAGCTTCTTTAGGATGCTCCTCAAGGTACTCATTGAGTATTTCACCAACACAGGTCTCCACCGCACCCATAACCTCTGAATTCCCGAGTTTTGTTTTGGTTTGTCCCTCAAACTGAGGTTCAGCCGCTTTTACGGATATTACGGCGGTCAGTCCTTCCCTAAAGTCGTCTCCGCTTATTTCTACTTTCACCTTCTCCAGAAGCCCTGACTTATCCGCATAGCTCTTGAGCGTCCTGGTTAATGCACGTCTGAAGCCCGATACGTGCGTACCCCCTTCAATGGTGTTGATGTTATTCACATAGGAAACCACATTTTCGTTGAAAGAAGTATTGTAGCTCAGGGCTGCCTGAACCGGAATCCCGCCTTTATCTCCCTCAATAAAAATAGGTTCGGGCAGAAGACTTTCTCTAATACGATCCAGATAAGAAACAAATTCGGACAAGCCTCCCTCCGAATAAAAAACTTGTTCATATCCATCCCCCTCTCTATGGTCAATCAGTTTGATGCTAATGCCGGCGTTTAGGAAGGATAATTCCCTTAATCGCGAGGCGATGGTTTCCGTATGATACTTGGTGGTTGAGAATATCTCATCATCAGGTTTGAAATGAATGATGGTTCCGGTAATATCCGTGATGCCTGCCTCTCTTACCGGCATTTTTGGTATGCCCTGCCGGTATTCTTGTTTGAAAATCCTGCCATTTCGGTGTACCGTAGCATCCAGATGGACGGACAGGGCATTGACGCAGGAAACGCCTACCCCGTGGAGACCTCCGGAAACCACGTAACTGTCTTTATCGAACTTTCCACCTGCATGGAGGACGGTCATCACGACCTCCAGTGCGCTGCGGCCTTCTTTTTCATGCATATCCGTAGGAATGCCTCTTCCATTGTCCGTAACGGTGATGGAATCGTCTTTATTGACTTCCACAGTAATCGTATCGCAGTGGCCTGCGAGTGCTTCATCTATTGAGTTATCTACGACTTCCCAAACCAGATGATGCAGGCCCTTCATCCCCACATCACCAATATACATGGCAGGCCTCTTTCTCACCGCTTCCAACCCTTCTAATACCTGAATATTGTTGGCAGAATATTCGCCTTGCTTTTCTTTATTTATCTCTTCCATGAATCAGATTAAAAACCAAAAATGAGTGTTATATTAGGCTGGAGTATTAATTTCATGATGTACCCTCACTCAGATGAATCAGGGTCTTTTACAACATTTCAAAGATAAACGTTTTTGTCCATAATGGCCACCTTTTGAAGATTCATCCGGAGTTTCGGGTTTTAGTGCAGGTTATTTGTGATGAGCCGCTCCTTAAAATACTAATCAATCCTCTGAATTCTGTTCAAGACGAGTAGCGGACACAAACTACACCTGTATTAGGTATGCGAAAAAAAGAAAAAAATTTCTTTTTTCAGCCAACCCTCTACGAT
>JAPPDO010000021.1 GCA_028821635.1 Ekhidna sp. | reverse complement strand
AACCTAAAACCGAAATTAAAAGGGAGATTATTTCTTCCATTGGACGGCAGAGAAATATTAAAACAAAAGACTTTCTGATTGGGGTTCTAAAAGATGATGACCCAAAAGTTGTCTGCCAAGCTATAAGAGCTTTATTAGTATTCAAGGATTGTGAGGAAATCACATATGAGTTAAAAAAGCTAAAAGACCATAAAAATGAAATGGTTCAGTCAGTTATTGAAAAGGAATTTTTTTCTAACCATAAGAAGCAAAGCAAACTCCACCACACAAAAACCTATAAGTTTTTAAAAAATACTATTGTTCACGGTGATGTTCGAGAAGTTTTAAAAATTGTACCGGAAGATAGTATCCACTTAACGTTTACCTCACCGCCTTATTATAACGCTAGAGATTATTCAAGTTATTCAAGTTATAAGAATTATTTAGCGTTTTTGGATGAAGTTTTTAGCGGTGTTCACAGAGTAACAAAGGAAGGACGATTTTTATTAATAAATACCTCGCCCATAATAATACCACGAATTAGTAGACAACATTCGAGTAAGCGATACCCTATACCTTTTGACCTACACAATTACATCATAAATGCCGGGTGGGAATACCTTGATGACATCATTTGGCTTAAACCTGAAACAAGTGTAAAAAACAGGATAGGAGGTTTTCAACAACATAGAAAACCATTGGGATATAAACCAAATACAGTAACGGAAATGATAATGGTTTATCGTAAAAAAACTACAAAGTTGCTTGATTGGAATATACGACAGTATCCGCAAGATATTGTCAATAAAAGTAAAGTCAGTGACGGCTTTGAAACTACCAACGTTTGGGAGATAGATCCAACCTACAACCGCAATCATACCGCAGTATTTCCAGCTAAATTATGTAAGCGTGTGATTGAATACTATTCTTTTGAAGGCGACTTGGTATTTGACCCATTTGGTGGTAGCGGTACTTTTGGACGAACTGCAAAATCATTAAATAGGTTATTCTTTTTAACAGAACTGAATGATGATTACTTTGATTATATGAAATCTTCAAAGAAATCAAGGTCACTGTTCAACGAACCCGAAACCAAGTTTTTAGAACTTGAAGAATTTAAGACAATAGCAAATGACACTAACCGAACAAGTGACTAAAAATATCATTCGGAAGCTAATCTCCGGAAAAGATTACAGAATTGAGATCGTAACCCTAATTAATGCAGAATTTTTACAATTTGCCATTGAGTTCTTCAAAAATATTGCTTATTCAAAAATCAAGAATGAAGACATTTCAACCGATTGGTATAAAAAGGAAATGCTTGCACTCAATCTACCAACAGATGAAATAGCGATTAATTCAGGATTAAATAAAAAGACAATAACAAATATGTACAATTCGGGCACCCGCCAAGTAGTTATTGATGCTTCATACGAACATTATGAGATGCTATACAATGCGATAGAAGAATTGACAAAAGTTGAAGACATAGACCTCAGCCTTACCATTAAATTCAATAAGGTTAGCGTGGATCTGAATATCAATGAAAGCTTAATTGTAATAAATACGCTAGCGGTAAAACGGGCTGCACTTCGAGGTGGGCTTTGGAGTACCGCAGGCAAACAAACAGAAGGTCCATTAATGGTGGTCCTTTGTAAAATATTTGATGTTCCAAAAGAAAATTATTTTATTAAACCAAGAGCAAAACGAGTACGTAAAGGAACAGTAAATAGAGAAGTGGATTTCTACTTGCACGCAAATGATAATACACATAAATGCGAAGTGAAATTAATGGGAAAGGGAAATCCCGAAAGTGCTGATGCAGTAATAGCAAGAGATAGTAGTGTTTTCGTCGCTGATAAATTGTCAGACCAAAACAAAACTCAACTTGAAAACTTAAATGTTGGATGGGTTGAGCTGAGCGATGAAGATGGTTTTAAACGATTTGAAAACGTACTTGAAAGCCTTAACATCCCATATAAAAAACTACAAGGAAATTTAGACGAAAAGTTGGACAAAATAATTAATGAACTATTTAGATAAGATACGCCGCCTAACTCAATGTATATACCATATCTTACGGAATAAGGCACATACACAAAACCGTTGACCACCGTGGATAAGCCTGCCAGAAAATCTATATTACTACACTAATATCAATTCATTATTCTTTACCGAACAAGGCGTAGCAATGTTATCTAGCGTACTCAATAGTGATAAAACCATTGATGTAAACATTTCCATAATGTGTGCCTTTGTGCTATTGAGGCAAAACTTATCTGACTACAAAGATTTAAAGCAACAGGCAGCTAAGTTAGAAGAAGAAATAGACATAAAGTTTAAAAATATTCATCAGGCTATCAACTATCTATTACAGAAAGACAAGGCAATACAGTAGAACAAGAAAACAGAGAACGTATTGGATTTAAAACAGGGAAAACTCAATTTACAACTAATTAAAGTACAGATAGAAAAATGTTTGAATTTAAAATCAAGAATAAGCCGTACTACACAACTAACTCGGGGAAGGCTTTCCATTGCAATAGCATGGAATTAATGAAGCAAATACCGGACGATTCTCTAAATTTGATTTTGACTTCTCCGCCATTTGCATTGACTAGTAAAAAGGAATATGGCAACAAGCAGGAAGAAGAGTATCTAGAGTGGTTTTTGGGTTTTTCGAAGGAATTCAAAAGAATTTTAAAACCAGAAGGTTCCTTTGTTGTGGATTTGGGAGGAGCCTATCTGCCGGGACATCCCGTCAGAAGCGTCTATCAATATGAATTGCTAGTCAAGTTAGTTAAAGAACAAGGGTTCTTTTTAGCACAAGAATTTTTTCACTATAACCCTGCAAGACTTCCTGCCCCCGCTCAATGGGTAAATGTTGAAAGATGCAGAGTAAAAGATTCCGTAAATTTAGTTTGGTGGCTGTCGAAAAGTGAACGCCCGAAAGCGAATAGCCGACGTGTGTTGCAACCTTATAGCAAAGCAATGAAAAGTTTGATTAAGAATGGGTACAAGGCTAAAATGCGTCCAAGTGGGCACAATATCACTCATAAATTTCAAAAAGATAATGAAGGCTCTATCCCTCCAAATCTGTTGATACTGGGCAATAATGAATCAAATAGCAAATACATGAAGCGATGTAAGGAAGAAGGAATTAAACCTCATCCGGCTCGTTTTCCTTGGAGGTTTGCAGATTTCTTCATCAAGTTTCTAACTGATGAGGGAGATGTGGTATATGACCCGTTTGGGGGTTCAAATACTACTGGTTGGGTGGCGGAAAGATTAGAAAGAAAATGGCTTTGTACCGAGCTTGAAGAAGAATATTTGAGAACAAGCGAATTCAGATTTGAAGAAACACCTAACTTGTTCACATCAGTAAATGGCAATTCTAAGTAAACCACGGCTTTTAGAGGTAATTGTTCAATCAACTTACGATTGTGGTTGGCAGATTTTATACCTGAATCAAACTCACCCATTTGAGTTGAGGATTTTCAACGATGAAGAAAGCCAAAAACTTAAAATCGTGATTTATAATCTTTCTCACGGCGGGGGAAGAAGGCGACCTATAAATGAATATCGAATCCAATTTAAGGAGGCTAATATTACTCAGCCTATTGGGTATAGAACATTAATTTTAGGGTATTGGGGTGACGTTGATGTATTCTCAGGGTTTGATTATACCAAGCATAAAACCCCAAAATACTCTTCCTCCGCTCAGATATTAGAGGAATCTTTAAGAAAGGCAAAAG
>JAPPDO010000352.1 GCA_028821635.1 Ekhidna sp. | reverse complement strand
TTGCTACTTGTGAGAGCGGTATATGCAGCCCTTTGTGCAATGGAGGAGTTTCCGGAGGTGTATTGTCCCTGCATCTTGCCGGCGGCTTTCGCTAACCACAACGGCGCACCTATGTATCCTACTCTCCACCCTGTCATGGCATATCCTTTTGAAAAACCATTGACCGTTACGGTTCTCTCTAACATCCCCTCAATGGCTCCAATGCTTTCATGCTTGCCTGTAAAGTTTATCATTTCATATATCTCATCAGCAATCACTACGATGTCTTTTCTTTTTTCCAGTACGCTTGCAATCGCTTCTAACTCTTGCTTAGTGAATACGGAACCGGTAGGATTACAAGGAGAGGAGAAGATGATGGCTTTGGTTTTGTCTGTGATCGCTTCTCCGATTTGCTCTGCTGTTGCTTTAAAGTCATTTTCTAATGTGCCGCAAACAAACACGGGTTTTCCTTCGGCCAAAAGCACCATCGCTGAATAGCTAACCCAATAAGGGGTTAAAACAATCACCTCGTCTCCCGGGCTTAACAAAGCCATGAAGACGTTTGCAATGGACTGCTTTGCGCCGTTTGAGACAACGATCTGATCAGGCGAGTAGTCTAAATCATTATCTTCTTTGAACTTGTCAGCGATGGCTTGTCTTAAATCCGGATAGCCATTAACCGGGGGGTAAGAGAAGTACTTTCCTGAATGGATCGCTTCAATGGCACCTGCTTGTATATGCTCGGGTGTTTTAAAATCAGGCTCCCCCAGGCTAAGACTGATCACTTCAATTCCGTTCTCTTTCATTTCCCTAGCTTTGGCTGCCATAGCGAGGGTTGCAGATTCGGGGATACTTCGGATTCTGTCAGATAGTAGTTGCATAGCATGAGTTTTGCTCAAAAATAGAAAGAAACACTTTTGAAGCGTTCTCTTTTTATCACAAGTCTTTCTCTGATTATTCTTGCTCCAAACGCTTATTGAGACTAAAAAGGAGAGAGATTCTAAGCGTATCAGCAAGTGGGTGATTTTGTTCTTGAGGGATCAAATATGAAAAATCCAGTCCGAAGATTCGGTATCTAAAGCCTGCCCCTAAGGTCAAATATTTTCTGTTGCCTTTATTTTCATGTTCTAAAAAGTAGCCTGCACGGGCTGCAAAGACATCCTTATACCAATACTCCAATCCTACTGAGTATATGAACTCCTGAAGTTCTTCACTAAAGCCCCGAGGGGCATCTCCAAAAGACCCAAAAGTGCCGGAGAATAATGATCGGTTCGGGTCTCTACCGGAGGCTATGATTCTCCTGCCTGTGCTTGAATCAGTCACAACGTCTCCATTATCGTCCGTTTGATAAATGGGAGACGTTGGAACCAACAGTTTATTTACATCAAAGGCTACGGTTAAGCTATTGAATTGGTCGAGGGCCGTTTTAAAGGCCGTTCCCACCCTAAGATTTGCAGGGATAAAATTCTCATTACTCTCCGCACTGTAAGTTATTTTCTGCCCTACATTGGAAATATGTGCTCCAAACGATATTTCTGCATCTCTGCCTGAAAAGACAACCGGCTTTCTGTAATACCACCCTAAATCCACTGCTACGCTGGTTCCTGCCTTCGCATCGGGTGCGTTGTTGAGCTCTCCGGCAAGGTTTGACCAAATAAATCTTGCGGTTACACCTATTCCCATCTTTTCGGACAGCTTCCTGGAGTAGGTAGCATCCAGTGCCAACTCACTGGGATTCTCAATTCCGAGGGGAACGGGCTGACCGTTCACTTCATCCACAAGCTGAATGTCACCTAAGTCAAAATACCGAAAACTTGCACCAAACGTTTGCGTCTGATCAATTTTAGTGTAAAAGGACAGATAGTTTAATGACATGTCGTCTACAATATTTCCCAACCATGGCGAATGGGAGAAGGAGAGGCCAAGATCGTCATCCACAAAAGCGAACTTACCATTGTTCCAATGAACGCTGTTTACATCGGGATTGGTAGCGACCCCCACATCTCCCATCGCTGAGGCTCTACTATCAGGGGCAAAGTTTATGAAAGGAACGGCCACGATAATAGGATTTCTATCCGTATCAGCTCCTCCTAATCCTCCGGGATTAACTTGCCCATAGCCGAATAAAGTCGGCAGGGTAAAAACTAAAATATATGCTTTTTTCAATAATTGATTCATTGGTTAGATTATATGTGTTAAACTTAACTTGTATAGGCCATGGACATTACAAAAGTACGCTAATGAAGCGGTTGAGCTATTCATAATTTAAGGTTCTTCTCTTTACCTTGATAAAACGAGCTTTTCTACAATTTCTTTTGCTGCACCGTCAAAATTACTCTTGATGATAAGTCGGCAGTAGTATATCCCCCGATTTAGCGGCTGGCCTGAATTAGTATCCAAGTTCCATTTGATTTTAACACTGCGACTGCTATTTCTGAAGAGGTAATCTTTCTCATATTGAATACTTCCTCTGGCATCATGAACCTTGAGGTTCACATTCAAGTCCTCATCCTCGCGGTCATGCTCGAAGTAAAAAGTCGTGTGATCAGCAGCCGGATTCGGATAAGCTGTTTCATTAAAAGTGAAGATTTCCGGCTCTGATGAGACATTAAACTCAATAGTTGAAGTTGAGGAGTTATTGTGTGTATCCCATACCTTTAATATTACCCGATAGCTTCCGGGGACGAGATCTTCCAGCGGATAAACAACGCGACCCTCTGTGAATGTATCGGATGAGGCGGAATAGTATTCATTTAGATTTATTTTTTGATCTCCAATTTCCAGGAGGATTCCTTCTATCACTCCCAATTTTAGCGTGGTAATTCCACTATCATCCTTGATCTGTGCGATAAGCAAGGAAGAACTTCCTACCTTACCTCCGTTTTTAAACGACTCATCATTCAAATAGAGTCTGATATTAGGGGGCGTATTATCAGCAATCCCATTGTCAAGCGTTTCTCCGACTATAAAATTGTGTGATGAGCCGGCTGCGTCTATGTTTAAGTCAAAATCCCATGCGTATAAACTGATTTTCCCTCTATCCAGTTGATAAGAAATATTTTTTGGGACGATAAAAGAAAAATCAAACTTACCATTTACCACCATGGCCTCTCCTCGAAAAATTGCATTGTTTCTTGAAGAATAAGTGTAAGGATCATTGCTTTTATGGCCCCGTGTTTCAAATTCCTGCGCCACATCAAAGACCTTTATCTTCATCTGCCCGTTAAAAGTGTTTTTAATAATACCATTATCCTGAACTTCCCCTGAAAGGGTGACTTTCTGAAGTGCTCTGAGGGTGTCTAGCTTATCCTCAACATCATCAAAAACAATATCAAGTTTAGGGAAGGCCGGCCGCATCATTGGGTCACCCAATAAAGTGAAATTACGATTTATCCGGCCTTCAAGCCCATTGTTTTTTGTGAATCTGATAATGTCTCCTAATCGATCGCCATCATTGAATACGCTTTCGTGAAATGCTTTGTTGAGTGAAAAATTTGTGCTCGCAAAAACGGGCCTTGATGTGGTAAGAAGGGCGATACCTCCTCCTCTTTCCGAAAGTAAAAGCTCTTCGGCCCCGGATACTCTCAGCGGATCGTCGTGCCTTCCAAATTCACACGTTGCGGTAACAAAAATGGGAAGCCTGTTTCTGTTTGTTAGCTCATCAATGTCATCTTTTGTGAGAATTTTCTCCTCAGTCCAGAAGTCTGTATTGCCATGTCCCAAAAAATTGATAATAAAGCTGCCTTCTTTTATTCGGGATCTTAAGG
>JAPPDO010000367.1:3104-3749 GCA_028821635.1 Ekhidna sp. | reverse complement strand
CCTGTAGTAGGCTCATCGAAGATGAAGAGGATATGATCTGTTGAGTTCCGCTTTTGCCCTTTCGCTAAGAAGGAGGCAAGTTTTACCCGCTGTGCTTCGCCGCCACTGAGGGAGTTTGACCCCTGACCCAGCTTGACGTATCCAAGCCCTACATCAAACAGCGGCTGGATTTTGTTTTTAATGATTTTATGATCTTTGAAAAATTCGAGGGCTTCTTCTATTGATAAGTCTAAAACCTTAGCTATGTCTTTCCCATTGAATTCCACTTCTAGGATTTCTTTTTTGAAACGTTTGCCTCCACAGTTCTCGCAGGTTAGGTGAAGGTCGGCCATGAATTGCATCTCTACGGTCACCGTCCCTTCCCCTTCACAAACTTCGCATCGTCCACCATCAACATTAAAAGAAAAATGTGCAGGTTTGAATCGGTTCTGCTTAGAAAGCGGCTGCTCTGAAAACAGATGCCGGATGCTGTCATACGCCTTCACATAAGTCACCGGATTGGAACGGGAGCTTTTACCGATCGGATTTTGATCAACAAACGCTATTTGAGTAATTTTTTTGTAGTCACCTGATAAGTTAGTGAACTTGCCGGATGACTCTCTCATCATCCCCAGCGGCTTCCCAATGGCAGGGTGCAAAATTTTT
>JAPPDO010000367.1:0-3094 GCA_028821635.1 Ekhidna sp. | reverse complement strand
CCGCTGCCACTCACGCCTGTGACAACGGTGAAAACTCCCAGCGGAAATTCTGCATTGATATTTTTTAAATTATTCTCTTCAGCACCTTCTATTAACAGAGAAGATTTCCATGAACGTCTTCTTTGGGGTACGGAAATGACCTCATCCCCTCTCAGGTATCTGGCAGTATGTGAGGGGCTTTCTCCATTGAGTTCTGAGGTTTTACCTTGAAAAACAAGCTCTCCGCCATATATCCCCGCCCCCGGACCAATATCAATAATTTGGTCAGCAGCCTCCATTACTTTCTCTTCGTGCTCCACCACGATAACAGAATTACCTATGTCTCGCAGACTTCTCAAAATAGCGATTAGCCGGTCTGTATCTCTGGGATGAAGCCCGATGCTTGGCTCGTCTAAAATGTACATTGAACCCACTAAAGCACTTCCCAGTGAAGTGGCGAGCTTGATGCGTTGAAACTCACCGCCTGAAAGTGTGTTTGTAACACGATTTAATGTAAGATACCCTAACCCTACCTGGTCCAGATAGGAAAGCCGGTTTTGAATTTCATTGAGAATCCGTTTAGCTACCTCTCTGTCATGTTCCGAAAGTTTAATCTCATGAAAAAACGAAAGCAACTGACTGACAGGCATGAGGACAAGGTCTGTAATTGAGTGGTGATCAATTTTCACATAATCAGCATCTTTCCTCAGTTTCGTGCCCCGACAGTCAGTGCAAGTGGTTTTGCCTCGATAGCGGGAGAGCATGACACGATACTGAATCTTGTGGAGCTTGGATTCTAAGTGTGCAAAGAAGGCATTTAACCCTTTAAAGTATTCATTACCCGTCCAGAGAAGCTCATACTCTTCGTTTGTGAGTTCTTTGATGGGTCGATGGATGGGGAAATCGAAACGAATGCCTTCTCGCAGCAGCGGCTCGGCCCACATCTTCATGGTCTCTCCTCTCCACGGAGCGATGGCCCCTTCATAGACAGACAGGTTTTTGTCAGGGATCACAAGGTCTGGGTCAATGCCTAGAACTTTCCCAAATCCTTCACATTTTTTGCAGGCACCGTAAGGATTATTAAAGCTGAAAAAGTTGACGGAGGGCTCTTCAAAGAGTATTTCGTCCAATTCAAAGCGATCTGAAAATTGCTTCTTCCCTTTCCCTACGATTGTAACATTGCAGTCCCCCTCTCCTTCAAAGAAAGAGGTTTGCACTGAGTCAGACAACCTAAACTGCATCTCTTCACTGTTTTCCACTACCGCACGATCAATCAATATCTCCACTTCTTCTTTCACTTTTTCATTGGACTTTAAGAGGTCTTCAATAAAGGCGACTTCTTCCCCAAACATAATTCGTGTGTATCCTTTAGTCATCAGGATTTCAAGCTCTTTAGCCAGCGATCTCTTTGCTTTCTTTTTGAGCGGAGTGGTGATCATTAGTTTAGCTCCCTCTTCCTGTGAGAGAATATAATCTACCACATCGGTGACCGTATCTTTTCTGACTTCTTTCCCTGAAACCGGAGAAAGTGTTTTCCCGATTCGGGCAAAAAGTAATTTCAGGTAATCGTAAATCTCGGTGGTGGTACCTACTGTTGATCTCGGATTTTTGGTACTGACTTTTTGTTCAATAGCAATGGCAGGAGCCACACCTTTTATGTAATCAACTTCCGGCTTTTCCATCCTTCCTAAAAATTGACGGGCGTAAGAACTGAGACTTTCGATATACTTTCTTTGTCCCTCTGCAAACAAGGTATCAAATGCCAAAGAAGATTTTCCCGAACCTGAAAGACCGGTAATTACCACAAGTCGATCTCTTGGGATTGCTACATCAAGGTTTTTGAGATTATTGACACGTGCTCCTTTGATAAGGATATATTCTCTGGCATCTAATTTGTCAATTTTTCTAACCATATTTAGGGGTATCTTTGTCTGAAAAACACTATTACTAACGAAACTTAATTACAATACACAAAAATAAGATGCCATCTATTCTAAGTTATTTGATTCATAAACCCTAACACTCACAATATGATATAAACCTCTACGTTAACTAAAAATTAACATGAACAAGATAGGCCGGAAAGATAGCTAGTTAAGAGCACGCTATATCCGGGGAGATGAGGAAGCATTTGATGAACTTCTTAACCATCATAAAGACAGGGTTTTTACTGCCATTTATTTGATTGTAAAAGACAGGTATGCCGCCGAAGACCTCATGCAGGAGGCTTTCATAAAAGCGATCCATACCATCAAATCAGGCAAGTATAATGAAGAGGGAAAATTTCTGCACTGGATACTCCGGATTGCCCATAACTTATCCATTGATCATTTCAGAAAGTCAAAAAGGTATCCAACGGTTACCATGCAGGATGGGACTAGCGTCTTTACTTCGCTGGAATTTTCTGAATCATCCATTGAAAATGAATTTATAAAACAGGACACCTATGATCTCTTAAAGTCGTTTGTAAAAGAACTTCCGGACACGCAGCGTGAAGTGCTGGTAATGCGGCACTACATGAATATGAGTTTTCAGGAAATTGCAGATGCTACCGGCATTGGCATCAACACGGCTTTAGGAAGGATGAGGTATGCTTTGATAAACATAAAAAAGAAATTTGAGCAAACGCATAAAGCGTATGATAAAAACCTTTACAGAAAATGATTTAATAAGATTTGTGTATAACGAGATAAATGAGGATGAACGATTGGATTTGACGCAATCACTTCAGTCTGACATGAGGCTCCGATCAAGGTGGAAAAAGATTAATGAAGCAAAGTCACTCTTAGCAGGTTTTACACTGAAGGCCCCAAAAAGCGTGACCTCCGGAATCCTTTACGTCTCTAAAAATTTTCAGTCTTCCTAATTTTAGGCAATGACTAAAAAAGAACGTTACCAAGCATTCATTAAATACTTTTCAGAATCTTATCCGCAACCGGAAACAGAACTGCAATATTCCAATCCTTTTGAATTACTTGTGGCAGTGGTGCTTAGTGCCCAATGCACAGATGCAAGAATTAACAAGGTCACGCCGGCACTTTTCAGGGATTTCCCAACCCCTGAACGCATGTCGGCAAGCAATTTTGACGAGCTGTTGCCTTACATTAAGAGTGTA
>JAPPDO010000268.1 GCA_028821635.1 Ekhidna sp. | reverse complement strand
TTGATTTTAAGGATTGCCATGATTTTTGTTTTTGTTCGTATCATGTCTTCGCTGACCAAACTAACTAACGATTGAACCACAAAGGACACAAAGAAGCCACAAAGGACACAGCACGATGACGGAAAAGTGAGATTAAAAGCGTGATGGAGTAAGGTTGTTTTGCCCGCCCCTAAAAACAGTAACAGGGAGCTTCCTTCTCTTTTGCAGTAAGTTCATTCCTTTTCTGATTTAATCATCTCTGAAAGTTTTATCGCTCTTATATTGAGGTTTTCTGCTTTTCGTTTCAGCTCGATTTGTATCTCCAGTACCATTTCTGGTGTCAGATCGGGTGAAGAGCCATGATTTTCATGATGATCGTGTCCTTCGTGATTGTGATGATCATGTTCATAACCGGGAACTTCCACAATACTTGATTCCCAATCCGCATAATCTTGTTTAAGTGACTTGAGGGAATCCTGTAAGATCGAATCCGAAACTGCCTCAACTGCCGTAGTTATCTGAGCAATTTTTTTATTTACCTGTTCTCCCATTTTCAGGGCTGCCTCATGCGTTTCAATGCTTTGCTTGTTTAACTTTTCATTTTGGGAGGAGGCACATGCGGTGAATATCAATAAAAAAAATAGTTTTCTCATAATTCAATGACTTTTGCGTTTGTTATCATAAAAACCAAGTGTTCGTAATCATCGACGTTAAGTTTGAGCTTACCTTCCACCGTTATCAACTCATCTGTTCTAAAAGGACGTTGTACGGACAAAAACTCAACTTCTGCGACAGATTCCTGCCCTACTCCACTTCCGCAGAAAAAGCATGAAGCATAAGGGAGTTTTGAGATAATAATGCTGTTTCCTACCAAATCTAATGGAAGGTAGTGTCCTGTCAAAGTAATTTCTTTACCGTCTAATGCTTCAATCTCCTTATTGAAAATAGGTATCTCGACTTCTAGGCCAAGGTCTTCATCGTACTGCCATTTGAAACGTGTATCTTCAAATATCTCCCAACCGGAGGGGGGTCTAACCACGGCCAGTAATATGCTAATGACCAGATACATGTAGTTGTTTCAATTTCAGGTTTTGAAAATGGGCGTAAACAATGATCAAAGCACCTATTATTGATAGGATCATTGCTAGCAGGGTATTGGCTACCTCCTCACCATTCACCAACAACAGAAAGCCAGCTAAAAACAGTACCGGAACAAAGTGCTGACGATGGGATAAAAATCCTTTAATGAATGCGTATATCCCTATCAATAGTGAGGTAAGAATGAACGCCATTTCAATCCACTCCTGATCAAGCGAATAACGTGTTACGTCGAACCCGATTATCAAAAGAAAAGGGACGATGAGACAATGGACCAGGCAAGCTATTGAAGCACATATCCCTAGCTTATCTGAAAAAAGTGATAACTTCATAAATGCAACTTTGATGCAAATATAAAGAAAGCACAAACTAGATGCAATAGAATTGCAAATAACAAGCCTCCTTTCTCAAAGGGCCCTCTATATTTATCTTCCTCTGATAAGTTAAGAACGATTCACTAAAGTCAAATCAGGGTCAACCAGGCTCTTTGGAGGATGTCATCCCGTATGTTAATGGTTATTTTGCAATGATACTAAATGCAAGAGGCTATTGTAACCACACATATTCTTCTCTTTTTTAGGTAACAACTAAATACCTTCTTCCCAAAAAGCCCCGAATCCTCCAAATATCTCCCTTACCAAAATAGAAGTATCAGTCATAAGAACCCATTTCAGAAAACTTATCAATTCTCTGACGGACACGCTCTTCCGCTTTTTTTACAGAGAGTTCTTTTAAATTTTTCAAGATAACCTTTTTAAGTTCATCAGCAGCTTCGGATAAATCATTGTGCGCACCACCAAGAGGCTCTTTAATGATCCCGTCAATCAACTTATTTTTAAGCATGTCATCAGCGGTGAGTTTCAATGCTTCGGCGGCTTGCTCCTTATAGTTCCAACTTTTCCAAAGTATAGATGAGCAGGATTCCGGTGAGATCACGGAATACCAGGTATGCTCCATCATGAAAACTTTGTCACCTATCGCAATACCTAGTGCACCCCCTGATGCTCCCTCTCCAATAATTATGCAAACTACCGGTACTTTAAGAGTCATCATTTCTTTTAGATTTTTAGCAATTGCCTCCCCTTGTCCTCGCTCCTCGGCTTCTAATCCGGGGAAAGCTCCGGGCGTATCAATTAGCGTAACAATAGGTTTATTGAAATTTTCAGCAATCTTCATCAACCTCAATGCCTTTCGATAGCCCTCGGGATTGGCCATTCCGAAGTTTCTTATCTGACGCTGCTTAGTAGATCTTCCCTTTTGCTGACCTACAAACATGACCGTCTCTTTATTAAGAGTTCCAAATCCACCAATCATTGCTTTATCATCGGCAACTGTTCGGTCACCATGTAATTCCACAAAATCGTCCGTAATGTCATAAATATAGTCTAAGGCGTATGGACGATCGGGATGTCGAGACAGTTGAACCCTTTGCCATCTCGTAAGGTTTGAAAAGGTCTCTTTCTTGAGCTTGATTATTTTCTTTTCAAGTTGCTCTACGGCCTCACCCACATCTACATCGCTAGTCTTTGCCAGTTCTTTCATATCTGCCAGCTTTTCTTCCAACTCAGCAATCGGCTTTTCAAAATCCAATAACATAAACTGCAATTTGTATTAACAAATTTAGTCTGATCTTTTAAAAGAAATTTAAAATATTCTATCCGGTATGCAGAGAAGAGTTTTAAATACTTAGTTTTGCTTTCCTTTAAAGAAATAGGTTCGGTAGTTCAGTTGGTTAGAATGCCTGCCTGTCACGCAGGAGGTCGCGGGTTCGAGTCCCGTCCGAACCGTTAAAGGGGTGTTATAGACACCCTTTTTTATGCCTTAGAATCAAAAGAGCAACAGTGAAAAAAATAAAATCAGAGTTTGAAAATAAGAAAATAGGTTTTTCTTTACATTTGAAATAGAAATCATCAACTAAATGATCATCTCCGAATTAAAGGCTTTCGATTTATTGAAATCAAAATTTAAGCTAAGCGACGAAAACGCCCGTGCGGTAATCTCTGAGATCAACGCAGTAGACCAAAAAATAACGGAGCAGGTTGATGACGAGTTTATGAAAAGAAAAGATGTCTTTTTGACAAAAGATGACAAGGTTGAACTCATTGAAAAAATAGAAAATCAAAGGACAGGGTTAACAGGGAAAATAGAACGCACACGTGCAGACTTGATTAAGTGGATGTTTATCTTTTGGATAGGTCAACTTGCAGCTTTGTTTGGATTGTTTAAACTGTTCCTTCCATGAACCGCTCATCAGAGACAGATTCTTATGTTTAATAATTTATGGTTCCTTTCCAGAGACCATTGTCATGTGCGAGAAAGTAAAATCAGAGTTTGAAAATAAGAAAATAGGTTTTTCTTTACATTTGAAATAGAAATCATCAACTAAATGATCATCTCCGAATTAAAGGCTTTCGATTTATTGAAATCAAAATTTAAGCTAAGCGACGAAAACGCCCGTGCGGTAATCTCTGAGATCAACGCAGTAGACCAAAAAATAACGGAGCAGGTTGATGACGAGTTTATGAAAAGAAAAGATGTCTTTTTGACAAAAGATGACAAGGTTGAATTAGTAGAGAAAATAGAAAACCAAAAAGTAGAACTCATTGAAAAGATAGAACAGCAAGCCCAAAAGATAGAACGCACACGTGCAGACTTGATTAAGTGGATGTTTATCTTTTGGATAGGTC
>JAPPDO010000240.1:1463-3767 GCA_028821635.1 Ekhidna sp. | reverse complement strand
CATGATACAACGACATAAACTAGCGGAGGAGGATTTTAGAAATACAGCACTTGAGACCCACCCTAAACCCTTGAAAGGGAACAATGACTTATTGTCAATTACTCGCCCTCATGTTATCAAAGAAATACATGCCGAATATTTCAACGCCGGTGCAGACATAGCAGAGACGAACACTTTTTCTTCTACCTCCATTGCGCAAGCTGACTATGAGTTAGAAGAATGGGTGTATGAACTAAATTTCCAGTCAGCTAAGATTGCGAAAGAAGTCGCCACAGATTTTACAAAAAAAGAACCCCATAAGCCCCGATTTGTAGCCGGAACAATGGGGCCAACCAACCGAACGGCATCCTTATCTCCTGATGTTAATGATCCAAGCTTCCGAACGGTCACTTTTGAAGATTTGCGGATTGCATACAAGCAGCAAGCTGAGGCACTACTTTATGGCGGGGTGGACATCCTCATGGTTGAGACTGTTTTTGATACATTAAACGCAAAAGCAGCCCTATTCGCAATAGAAGAGGTTAAAGAGGAGAGAGGTATTGATGTGCCTGTGATGGTATCGGGAACAATAACAGATGCATCGGGCAGGACGCTATCCGGACAAACAACAGAAGCCTTTTTAATCTCCATTGCTCACATCGACCTTCTGAGTATAGGACTGAATTGTGCTTTAGGTGCCAAACAACTTCGGCCGTATTTAAAAATATTAAGTGAAAAATCAGATTTTCTGACCAGTGTACATCCGAACGCCGGTCTTCCTAACGAGTTTGGGCAGTATGACGAGACTCCCGAACAGATGAGAGACCAAATCAAAGAATTTTTAAATGATCAATTGATAAATATTGTTGGAGGCTGCTGTGGTACCACTGCGCACCATATCGCCGAGATCGCTGACTTAGCTGCTCGGTTTGAGCCAAGGAAAAAGGAGGCACTAATATGAAACCCCTCACCCTTTCCGGCCTTGAGCCATTAATTATTAACAAGCACACCAACTTCGTGAATGTTGGTGAGCGGACGAATGTTACCGGTTCCCGACGGTTTGCAAAACTGATCATTGAAGAGAAATATGACGAGGCACTAGAGGTAGCATTGGACCAAGTGAGGGGGGGAGCTCAGATTCTGGACGTAAACATGGATGAGGGGATGCTGGACGGTAAAGCCGCCATGGTTCGATTTCTCAATCTTGTGGCCTCAGAACCGGAAATCGCAAGAATTCCAATCATGATTGACTCCTCAAAATGGGAGGTTATTGAAGCGGGGCTTCAGGTGGTTCAGGGAAAGTGTGTGGTAAATTCTATTAGTCTAAAAGGAGGAGAAGAAGAATTTATAGCGCAAGCCAAAAAAATTAAAAGATACGGAGCCGCCGTCATTGTCATGGCATTTGACGAACAAGGTCAGGCAGATTCGTACTCTCGAAGGGTGGAAATCTGTAAAAGAAGCTACCAAACCTTGGTCAAAAAAGTTAATTTTCCATCTCAGGACATCATTTTCGACCCAAACATCTTCCCCGTTGCTACCGGTATTCAAGAACACAACTCCAATGCAGTTGATTTTTTTGAAGCCACCACCTGGATCAAAACTAACCTACCGGATGCAAAGGTTAGTGGAGGTATAAGTAATGTCTCCTTTTCATTCAGAGGGAACAATGTGGTAAGGGAAGCCATGCACGCTGCTTTTTTATACCATGGCATAAAAGCAGGAATGGACATGGGAATAGTGAATGCAGGCATGATAGAGGTTTATGATGAAGTCCCGAAAGACCTGCTAAATCATGTAGAAGATGTAGTGCTTAATCGAAGCCCCGATGCCACAGAGCGGCTTCTCAGTTTTGCTGAGAATGTGAGGGGAAACGGAAAGCAAAAGACCAGGGATTTAAGCTGGAGAGAGGACAACGTCGAGAGGCGGCTGGCCCATGCGCTGGTGAAGGGAATTATTGACTTTATTGATGAGGATACGGAAGAGGCCAGACAAAAGATTGGAAGCCCGCTCAAAGTCATTGAAGGACCATTAATGGAAGGAATGAACATCGTCGGTGACCTTTTCGGAAGCGGTAAGATGTTCCTCCCACAGGTAGTGAAAAGTGCGCGAGTGATGAAGAAATCAGTAGCATACCTCACGCCGTTCCTTGAGCAGGAGAAAGCAGCCGGAAAGGCAAAAGGGAAGATTTTATTAGCCACAGTAAAGGGTGATGTTCATGACATTGGAAAGAACATCGTCGGGGTCGTCATGGCGTGTAATAATTTCGACATTGAAGACATGGGCGTGATGATTCCGGCAGAGAAGATACTAGACCGTGCAGAGGAG
>JAPPDO010000240.1:0-1453 GCA_028821635.1 Ekhidna sp. | reverse complement strand
TAATCACTCCGTCATTAGACGAGATGGTGACGGTAGCAGAGGAAATGCAGCGAAGGAAAATGAAAACGCCGCTATTGATAGGAGGTGCTACTACTTCAAGGATTCATACGGCGGTTAAGATTGCTCCAAAATATGAAAATACAGTGGTTCACGTTCAGGACGCATCAAAGAGCATAGGAGTTTCCACACAGTTGCTCTCAGACAGATCACCTGAATATAGTAAGATGATCAAATCCGAATACTTGCAGTTAGCAGAGAACCATGCAAGCAGAACAGAAGCTAAGACTTACATTTCATACGCTTCTGCAGTTGAAAACAGGCTAAAGATTAAGCCTCAAACGTATCCGCCGAACAAACCGGGCATCACCTTATTTGAGGATTACGACCTTTCAGCAATAAGAAAATATATTGATTGGACTCCTTTCTTTTCTACCTGGATGCTGAAGGGAAAATATCCGGCGATTTTAGAAAACCCCACAGTAGGGAAAGAAGCCAAGAAGCTGTACGATGACGCTCAGTTGATGCTTGATAAGATCATTTCAGCTAAGCGTTTAAAAGCAAAAGCAGTGATTGGTTTGTTTGAGGTAAAGAGAAGTGGAGATGATGCGGTCATATTCAAGGAGAACAAAGAAATCGGCAAATTTCACTTTTTACGTCAGCAGGGCCAGAAAGCAAGACAAATTCCAAACCTCTCATTGGTAGACTTTTTGGATGAGAGAGAAAAAGACTATTTAGGCGGTTTTGCCGTGACGGCAGGGATAGGAATTGAAAAACTCATTGAAGAATACAAAGCTCAGTATGATGACTATAACGAGATCATGGTCAAAGCCCTTGCGGATCGATTGGCAGAGGCTTTTGCTGAACTAATGCACGAAAAAACCCGAAAAGAACTTTGGGGGTACGCCGTCCGGGAGAATTATGATAATGAAGCCCTGATCAAAGAAAAGTATCAGGGCATCAGACCCGCTCCCGGTTATCCCGCATGTCCCGACCATACTGAAAAGAAAACCTTATTTGATTTACTTGAAGTTGAAAAAAATACAGGCATCACCTTAACGGAATCATTTGCCATGTATCCCGCATCCTCGGTGTCAGGATTCTATTTTGCACACTCAGAAGCTAAATATTTCGGCCTCGGTAAAATCGGCAGAGACCAGGTTGAGGATTATGCAAACCGAAAAGGTACACGTATTGAAGAAGCAGAGAAGTGGCTCGCACCAGCATTAAATTACAAAATATGAAAGTTACAGAACACATCAATCAATCGGAAAGAACCCTGTTTTCTTTTGAAATAATACCTCCCAAAAAAGGCGACAGCATTCAGAGCCTTTTCGATCAGATTGACCCATTAATGGAATTTAAGCCTTCTTTTATTGATGTGACGTATCACCGGGATGAATATGTTTATAAGGAGCGTGAAAATGGGCTTTTAGAAGAGCGAAGTATCAAAAAA
>JAPPDO010000051.1 GCA_028821635.1 Ekhidna sp. | reverse complement strand
ATACCAATTTGATAGGATTTACCCGATGGTGCGGCCACAATTAATTACAGCTACTACGAAGCGGCAAGCGGGCCCAACAGCGGAGACGACGTAAGGCCGGGTCTATGTTGTCCCAGTTCTTAAAGATGCCTGTGCTCCCGTAGGCGGTCGGCGTGATCAGCGTTGCTTTCCGCTTTGCCCCAGAGGCCGTCCCGTTGCTCCTTGCCGTGCTCATACCCACTTCATAATAACTATAATTAATTGTGGGCGAGCTAGAGAAAGCACCTCCCCGCTATCAGGTGGCGAGCAGTACCGCCACGGAAGACATAGCTGCTTTGTTTAGGGAAGGCACTATGGCGACGGAGAAGCCGGACAGGGTGATGAAGCGTTACAAGCGTGCAAATGCCAGCTTTTACAACGGGTACGTAGCAGCCTGGCGGGTGGTGGATAGTCGATGCTGAAGTTCCTATCCAGCGGTAACGGGCGGATTGGACAACAAAACTGCATTCAGGGATTGACCGGGAATTACAAAGTAGATGCTAGTTTAACTAATAATCCTCGTAAGCCCAAAGGAAAAAAATACCTATGAGATAGCATAGAATAGAATCGTCAGAAAAACAACTGCCGTGGATTAGACTAGGAACAGGAATGCCACACACGTTAAGTGCTCTGTGTAGTACAATCGGGGGTAGACCGTCAAAGGCATTGGCTCAAAAAATGGGGTCAGCCTCATTATGGCTACAGTTTCATATCATACCTTGTCTAATTACTTACAAAGAGAACAACAAAATAGAGCAAAGCACTGAATCCGTCTACGCTTACGTTGGAGGGATAGGGGGCTTAAAAGGGGAAAGTTGTATTGAAAATAACTAAATTTACTATTGACTATTTGATATGAAGACAATAGACACATCAGACATTTTTACTATAGGTGTTGCAATTTTTGGATTTACAGTTGCTCAATATAGTGAATGGATGGGAGCAGTGGCCCTTACTTTAACTGTGGTATGGGTGTTAATCCAAATTATTTGGAGACTGAAAAATTGGAATAAATAGAATTTACTTCTTCTCCTCCGGTGGTGGTTTGTTTCTTATATCCCTCGTATATTTGCCGTGGTTGTTTTGTTTAATTTTTTTTTCATAGTAGAAAGGGAGTTCCAGCGATGGGATTTCCCTTTTTTATCCTTCTACCCCATTCCGTCCGATCTTTCTAAAGCATAGTTTACAAATTACATTCCATTAATTTCGAGATGCCCGAATCAATTTGCAGCATCTGTTCAGAATATTCTCATAATAGCTCTGCTCTCTATATTTGTCATTTAAATTTTTTTCAGTTATCTTCCGTCATCCTCCAAAAATCAATGATAATAGCATCTAAAAATTTCGTGTTAGAGTCAGAAGAGATTACGAAAGAGAAAGTCGCCACGCTTCCAAAGAATGAGACGGAAAAAGAGGCTTTGAGGCTCATCTATGACTGGAATGCCGGGGTTTCTGACTTCTGCTTTAATACTTCAGGATCAACGGGTAAGTCTAAACAGGTTTCCATATCCCGCAGGCAAATAGCATATAGTACGGAAGCCACCTTCTCATCCATTGATCCTTCTAATGCCATAAAAAGTTCCCTGCTTTGCATAAATCCAAAATTTATCGGTGGGGCTATGGTTGTTTTTAGAGCAATCATAAAAGCGTTGAATCTGTTTATCGTAGCACCGGATTCAAATCCAATCGCATCCATACCTGACGGTGAACGTTTTGATTTGGTCTCAATGGTCCCTTTGCAGCTTGAGAAGTTAAGTCAGAAGGATTTATCAAGGTTCTCCATTATTTTGGTGGGGGGAGCCTCATTCTCCCATGACTCTTTAGAATTACCCGCCAACACTCAGGTATTTTTGACATACGGGATGACAGAAACAGTATCCCATATTGCACTGAGAAAGATAGGCGAGCCGATGTTTCAAACCACAGGCGATGCGGTGGTCGAAATTGACGTTAACGGTTGCTTAAAAATAAAAGGTTCTATCACGCAAAACAATTGGTTAAAAACCCATGACTTAGCCCGAGTGATTTCGCCTAATGAATTTGAATGGATAGGTAGAAAAGATTTTATCATAAATTCAGGAGGAATAAAAATTAACCCGGAAAAGGTAGAAAAGAAGTTGAGCAAACAAATCAAATGTCCTTTTTTGGTCAGTTCAAAGCCTGATAGGCGGCTTGGCGAAAAGTTGGTATTACTTGTGAAAAAAGAAAGTAAAAAACCTGATGTTGATTTTTCTTCGCTACACAAACATGAAAAACCAAAGGAAGTCCTTTATTGGGATGAACTCGTTAAAACACAATCAGGCAAAATTGACCGCCGTGCCATTAAAGAATTACTTCATTCCCAAAACGTATGAAAGTTAAATGCTTCTATCAAACGTATCGCTGACCCCCTCTCTCTATACTTTCGTCCCTGACGAGGGGGCTTTCAAAAGAGCCTGTAGATACCCCGCTTTCTGAAATAGTAAGTGGATAACTTTGGAAAACCTCCGGATTTAAAATGTTTGCGATGGCTTACTTCGAATAGTTTTTTAATCACTTCCGCATGCTTACCCTCGCCTTTTATTCTTCTCCCAAATCGACTGTCGTTTACATTACCCCCATGAAGCTCCCGAATCAAATTCCAAACTTTTTTTGCCCTGTCGGGAAATGTTTTTTCCAACCAGTCTTTAAAAATTTCTGCAATCTGTCCGTTTAGTCTCACTACCGTATAGCCGGCAAACTGTGCACCTGCATCAGATGCTGCCTTTAAAATAGACGGTATCTCATGGTGATTCAGCCCCGGTATGATGGGGGCGTTCATAATACCTACCGGAATGTTTTTGGCAGCTAATTGCTCAATGGCCTTCAGCTTTTTTAGTGCACTCGCCGTTCTTGGCTCAAGTATTCTTCTCAGGTCTTCGTTTAAGGTAGTCATTGAAAACACGACGCTTACCAGGTTCATTTTAGCAAGCTCTTCCAATAAATCAAGGTCTCTGGTTACCAATGTATTTTTAGTGATGATGCCAACAGGGTTTTGATACTTATGAAAGATCGTGAGCAAACCTCTCGTGATCTTATGCTTTCTCTCCAAAGGCTGGTAGCAGTCGGTATTGCCGCTAAGCATGATGGTCTTTGGCTGATAAGTTGTTTTTAAAAACTCCTGCTCAAGAATTTTAGGCGCATCCGGTTTGACGATGATTTTGCTTTCAAAATCCAATCCGGCACTAAAGCCCCAGTACTCATGCGAATTGCGGGCATAGCAATAAACACAACCATGCTCACAACCCTGATATGGATTAATGCTGGCACCAAAAGCTAAGTCAGGACTCGTGTTAGTAGAAATAACCTTTTTAGGCGTTTCATAGAATACATTGATTTTTGGACTTTCGGCAATAAGGTCCTCATCAAATCCATCGGCATCCTCTGTACTTAATTCCTGCGTTAAAAATTTATTGGGCACATTGATCTGTGCGCCTTTTCCCTTTAAATATTCATTCATAAATTAAAATTACTAAAAATTTTAGTAATAGCCTGTCATTGCAGACCGGTCAGGGGTTGTTGCAGACCGGTCAGGGGTTGTTGCAGACCGGTCAGGGGTTGTTGCAGACCGATCCGCCGCCGCCCCTCTGTGCCCTTTATAGCTTCTTGGTATCCTTTGTGGTTAAATCGTCATTAGTTTGTTCTGGCATGGTCCGAAAGAGGACACAATACGAACAAAAATAAAAATCATGGCAATCCTTAAAATCAAATAAATCCTGTTCAAGACTGCACCTAGAGAAAAAAATA
>JAPPDO010000239.1 GCA_028821635.1 Ekhidna sp. | reverse complement strand
TAAAAATTACAATGCGTTGCAAACATTAGGGTATTCTGAAATTTTTGGGTTCCTTGAAGGTCGTTATGATCGGGAAGAAGCTATTCGACTGCTTAAAAGGAATAGCAGGAGATACGCTAAACGACAGCTTACCTGGTTTAACAGATATACCGATATTCATTGGTTTGAGCCTGATAAGGAAGATGAAGTCATCGGGTTAATAACTCAACAACTTTCGGGACACTAATTTTTACATCTGGTTTTTTATTCAAATGTCTTCTAAAAAAGTCCTTATTATAACTTACTATTGGCCGCCTAGCGGCGGAGTAGGCGTTCAGCGGTGGATGAATTATGCACTGCAATTAAAGAAGAGAGGATGGGAACCCATTATCCTTACACCCGAAAACCCACAATTTGAAATCAGGGATGAGAACCAAACGGCCAAAGTGAGTAAAATCTCCGTTTACAAAATCCCGATTTGGGAGCCATTCCGTTTGTTTCATAAGCTGACCGGAAGCAGGGAAAAGGGTAAGATTCAGCAGGGGCTTGTTTTAGAAAACCCGAGAAAGTCCTTCTTCAATAAAATTTTAGTGTGGATTCGTGGAAATCTATTTATTCCGGACCCAAGAGTCTTCTGGGTTAGAAGTGCAACTAAAAAAGCGAATGAAATAATCCGGGAAAGCGGCGTTGATCTAATGATAACCACCGGCCCCCCTCACAGTATTCACCTCATTGGTCGAAACATCAAAAGAAAAACAGGAATCAAATGGTTAGCAGACTTTAGAGACCCGTGGAGTAAATGGGATATTCTTAAAAAACTCAAAACCTCTGCTTTGGCAATGTACCTCCATCAGCGATTGGAACAATCGGTACTTAATGAAGCAAATGCGGTTAGCACGGTTAGCAACCGATTGGCAGAATCACTTGGAAAGGCAGAGGTACTGAACAACGGAATCACGATGCCTTCCACCGATACCTCTCAACTCAATGAAGAAGCGTTCGTCGTTGGACACTTTGGCATGCTCAATGAACTTCGTAATCCTGCGCATTTGTGGACGACTCTTGACCAATTATGCGGAGAGAATCCGGATTTTGCTAAAAAACTTAAAATCAGAATAGCCGGAATAGTTGCCGAATCGATCAAATATGAGCTAAACAAGTTAGAAGGACTTAGAGGTAAAGTGACCTTTCTTGGTTATCTGCCGCAAGATCAAATCCTAAATGAATGTAAAAAGTGCAACGTGCTATTACTTCCACTAAATAGGTCTGACAATTCAAAATGGCTTCTACCCGTAAAATTTTTTGAGTATTTGGCAGCGCATCGGATGATTTTATGTATTGGTGAGAAATTCAGTGATCTGGGAGATGTACTAAATGGTTTAGACGTAGGAGAAATCTTCTCTCATTCGGATGTTCAACAAATGAGAGCATTTCTCATCACCAACTTTAAAAACATAACTTATCCTAACGCCTCAGATGTGGACACCCTCTTAAAAAGGTTTTCCCACGAGAAATTAGCTGATAAGCTGGAAGAATTACTAATCGCAATGAAGTGAGTTTAAGAATAAAGAAAACCCTCCATACGCACTGTATAAAAGGGTTTCTATGATAATGGATACCAAAAAAGTCGGGGTGAGAGGATTCGAACCTCCGGCCTCTCGCACCCTAAGCGAACGCGCTAACCGGACTGCGCTACACCCCGAGAAATCACAAATCTAATTTCATTGTTGCAACCATGCAAATGACCCCACTAATCGGGCTTCTTAAAAATCCAGTCAATGGTTAATTACAATACACATTGTAATGAAAATGAGAATCACTCCATACATTTTCCAATCAAAGTGTTTTCTTTGATATTCTAAAAGGTAATTCCAAACTGTCCTCATCATCCAAAGATACATCCAATGTGCCTGATTACTTTTGCTTTTAATGCACATCCTAACTACCGATTCATTCTCACAGCCAATCGTGATGAATTTTATGTACGACCCACCAGCCCTGCCAACTGGTGGGAAGATCACCCGGAAGTTTTTGGAGGAAGAGATTTACATGCGATGGGAACTTGGATGGGGATCCATAAAAACGGACGATTTGCCGCTATAACAAACTATCGGGAGATTAAAAACATTAAATCAGGCACTAAAACTCGTGGAAATTTAACGACTGATTTTTTGTTGGGTACTGATCCACCTGAGGCGTATGCTTCAAAAGTCCAAAAAAAGGGAGATGAGTACAATGGATTTAATTTAATTGTCCTTGATCAAGAGATGGCCTTCGCAGGGAACCACAGTGAAGGCTCTTACCAACTGGACTTTGGAATTTACGGACTTAGTAATGCACTATTGGATACTCCCTGGCCAAAAGTAGAAAAGGCAAAATCGACATTCGAATACCTGATTCGGAAGAATTTCAAATTAGAAGATTTAATTGAGATGATGGATGATACTGAAGCGGCCGCAGATAAATCTCTACCCGGTACAGGCTTGGATTATGGGAGAGAGAAAGCGTTCTCGGCAATGCGTATCAGAACGCCCGACTATGGTACTTGTTGCACCACAGCCATCCGAATAGATTATGAAGGCAATGTTGAGTTCATGGAAAAAAGTTATCCGGTTGGAGATCGCTTGGAAAATACAGTAAACTGTCAATTTAAAATAGCACAAAATGAACACGTTTGACTGATTATGTCCACTTTTTGTTTGTTTTTCTGACATTGCTAAAATGCAGCAGATTTGCAGTAAAAAGTAATGCACACAAAAATCTTTTAAACCTTCCTTCTCCCCTACTCCCTCACAAACTTCAACAAACGCCCGTCCGGTAGCCGCACCAAATAGAGGCCGCTTTTCAATGAGGTGATGTCTGTCCTTGTGTTGGCGGTGCCTTCCAGCAAGGACTTGCCGCTCAAACTCAGAATCTTGAACGTGCCTCTGATCGAAGAGCGCACCTCCAAATGGCGGCCCGAAGGGTTGGGAAAGATGACCGCCTCTGCCGCATCGTCTGCCCCCAACGGAGCCTCCTCCTCATCATCATTGATCATGACCGTTGCCGAAGCAGTGCTCCCTACCGTGTAGCCGCTGTCCTCTATGATCGTCACCGTGACACTACCGTCAGGTTCGTCGCTGTCATCATTTACAGTGGCGACGGTGTAGTTCACGCTGCCGGAGGCCGCAGGGATGGTTACCGTTTTCATGCCCTCATCGCTGGAAGCTACAAAGTCGCTGCCCATTGCTTCTGCTACGGTGAGCTTCACCGTCAGATCAGCCGTAGGGGCGGGCACCGCACTGACGGTAAACGCTGCCGCTGTACCCTCCGTTACCGGTGAAGTGCCCGCCATGATGGTCACGGCAGGGTCTGCCGGTGCAGCCATGACCTCGTTGGACGCTACCCCGTCGACGCTGCCGGCTACTGCACGGAGACGGAAGGTGTAAACGGTGCCGTTGGTCAGGCCGCTGACCGTGTGGCTGACGGTGGCAGCGGTGCTGCCTCCGATAGGTATCCACGAGCCGTAGGCATCGCTGCCCTCCTTCTGCCGGTACTGCCAGCCGGTGATGTCACCGTTTTCGGGGTCAGTCCATGTGAGGGTGACCACAGCGTTGCCCGCCGTAGCACTGAAGCCCGCAGGCTTCAACGGGGCAGGGGCTAACGGTGTGGCCGTCCGTTCCAGCGAAGGGGCACCGTTTACGGCTCCTGCCACCGCACGGATGCGGAAGGCGTAGGCCGTGCCGCCGGTCAGGCCGCTGACTGTATAGCTGACGGTGGCGGCAGTGCTGCCGGCGATGTCCGTCCACGAGCCGTAGGGGTCGCTGCCCTCCTTTTGCTGATACTGCCAGC
>JAPPDO010000161.1:2885-3833 GCA_028821635.1 Ekhidna sp. | reverse complement strand
TTTCGGTAATTTACTGGGTATCATTATCTTCTTTTCAGGCAAAGGAACCGTCCGAGAACGCCAGAGTGTGTCGCTCAAAAAATTAATTTTGAAAAATTTTAGCTTTTTGTGATTTCAGGGATAGGGGAGGGGGTTTCCTAGTCGGGTCGCAAGCTGCGCCTAGTGTGGAGAGATACAGCCTTGTTTGGGTATTTCATTAGATACTGTCTGGACGATTAGACTTCATCATACGCTTGCTTCGAGTTACATTTCTATTGCTTCCGTCTACAATTGCGTTGCTTCGGGTTAGATTTCTGTTGCTTCTGCTTAAAGTTGCATTCTTCTACTGATATAGCCTCACTAACTTCCCCTTCTCAAGATGCAAGGGTGCAGCCTTTCTGGCTGGACGTTCCACTCCAAGTTACAAACTATACTTAGGAAGAAGAAGTTGCTCAAGGTTACCGGTATTTTTATTTCCTTTTCCAATTCTCAATTTTCAAATCTGATATTTCGGATAATCGTGCAAAATGGCTTTCATTATTTGTTACCAATGTCATCTCGTTTTCAATGGCGACCCCTGCAATGAGTAAATCAATATTTTCAATAATATTTCCAGCTTGTTTTAGCTTCCCGTATAGTTTTGATGAAGTATTAACGGATTTCTCTGTCAGTGGTATAATGCTATTTTGTGAGATGAATATTTCATAAAATTTTAATTGTTTCTTTGCATCTTTCGCCAACAGCCCTCCAACTATTTCATAATGAGTAATGATACTGATTTCGATTTTATCAAAAAAATTCAAATAATCACGGAAGTTTCTCTTTACTTCTTCATCTCCACCGAAATAGTATGAAAGAATATCAGTATCACTTAAAGCTCGATTCATCTACTGGTTTTCTGGGGCTTTGTCTGTTTTGAGACAATTTTTCTGTCAGGTCTGTGAAGACGGTATCATCCATATCACTCCA
>JAPPDO010000161.1:0-2875 GCA_028821635.1 Ekhidna sp. | reverse complement strand
CACTCCAAACGCCTGAAAAAGACAAAATATCCGATTTTTTACTTCCCGTGTTTTCCAATGTTGAAACAAAATCTGAGAGAAGGGTTAATTTCTTCGCAGGGATTTCCAGAACCTTTTTAACCAACGTATTTCGTATTTCTGCTTCTGTCTTCATCCTATAAAGTTATTGATTTTTTTCTGTATTGACCCCCATGCATCCTATCCTGCCCTTTCTCCGAACGACAGAGGGAATTTAAAATTGCGCTGAAAATGATGTTTGTATGAACAATGATTTTCATTTGATGAATCGGTGCTTATGCTCTTTCCACCAAGTGGCTTTGGATTCATTCGCAAGTTTATCTATTTCCTCCTGATCCGTATTGCTCTTTGCTGTTGCCTCTTTATATTTCAAGTAGTCTATCATTCGTTGAAGACCGAGCGTGTCAATATTAGCGGGAAGCCTTAGAAGTATTTCTTTGTCTGTTCTTTGAATGTCCATATTCAAATTTACGATTTAAGAGGTAACCATTGCTCAAGATGTGTAGGTAAATGGCCATAGAGACTATCGTTTTGTTGGTATTTTTTATTTCATATTTAACAGTTCGTGGTACTCCTCAACAGTCAGTTTTATCTGTTTCAGTATTGTCCTAATGAGTGGTTTACATAAATCTCTTCCTTTATGATGAGGCAGCGTTGTGTACCTCCCGTCTGCATGTCTGTAGAAAATATGACTACCTTTTTGTCTTACCGATTTAAAACCAACAGAAAACAATAATTTTTCAAAACGCTTTGCATCAACAACAGTTAGTTTACTCATACACTAACAGAAACTTTCTGCATCCCTACAAAATCGTTTAGTTCTTCTTTTTCTTCTGATGAGATTTCCTCAAGGCACAAAGAAATGACCTCTAGCAAATTTTTATGCAGTTCGTCTAACGTCGCTCCTTGTGTATGCGCACCTTGTAAATGGGGGACATGCCCAAAATATAATCCCGTTGTTTTATCTTTTTCTATGTACGCCGTGAAATCATAATTTTTCATGTCATAAAGTTATTGATTTTTTTCTGTATTAACCCTCATGCAGCCTACTCCGTCTTTCCTTAAAGATACAAGGAGGTAGCCTTGCTCGGACATTAAAATTCAGAAAGAACAAACTCAACAATCTTTTTATGTCTAGCATCAATTTTCTCTTTTGTCCATTTATACTCCTTCTCGGTCATTTCCTGAATTTCTCTCTGCTGTACCAACTGGTTATATTCTGCTCTTTTTTCGGCAAATGGTCTATTACTAGCCCATATATTATGCTCTTCTGATAGTAATAAATAGTTCCCTAGGCAGTCTAAGTACTTATTCTTAAACTCCTCATCATAAGTGTCATAGCCTGATTCGGGATTTTCCGTCTTTGGGGCAATATGTTCTAAATGTGGCTTAATGATTTTATGAAATCGGGTTGGTTTATAACCACTTTTGCCTTGAGACTCAAGATGATTCTCATATTTCCAAAGTAAGAATTTAGCGGTATTATTATTTATTGTGCTATCCAAAGAGTCTTTAAATCTTTCATTATTCCAGTGCGACCACCAGTAATATTCTTTTTGATCCTTCATCCCGTTAATATGCAAAGTGATGGGTGTAATATCAGGATTTTCAGATTTGAATTTTTGATAAACATCGTTCAGCCTATCTCTAATGTATGCCTTTGTACCAATAAGCCTGTGACGAAGAACAAGAGATTCAAGGCTTTTGCAAAGCGTTAAAAGATCATTTTTTTCAATACCAAAATGGTAAGCTTTTATGATGAATGGAATTGCTATGCCAATACCTCCAAGTGAAATAAGCGAGTGTATTTCAAAATTTTCTCTTTCATCTTTCCCAAAAAATGCTTCCAGATGATTAAAGCTACTTTCAAGTGAATGGATAAACTCTTTTATAAAGGGAATAGGATTTCCTTCGGAAAGCAATCTGTCAATCTTATCCCGAGCATTTTCTTCTGTAAGAGAGTTGAAATGAACCCTTAAGGTATAGAGCAGAACATCATCTTCACGGATGTTGTAGTATTCAATGGAGGAGATTGATTTGTAGATTTTTTCAAACCGCTCTTTAATATCGTTTATTAAGATTTCTTTTTCTTCATCGCCGTTAAGATGAACACTAAACATGAATTGAGCCTTAATTATCTCAAGATTGGATGGCCTTTTCCCTCTGTTGTTTTGGAAAATGAACATTTGGATTGCTTCTGATTCGTCCTTTACGGGGTGGGTTGTGCACGAAGCATTCTGGACTGTATCCAACATGTTACGCAAATAGGATTCATCTTTATCTTTTAAATGTAAACTAAAAAAATCAAAGGCATTTACTATACGTCTAGCAGATTCCGTTTCAAGACCATTTTTATCTTTCCTAATTTGGTCAACTACATAATCTTTGAAAAGCTGGTTATCATAATCTACCGTTGCAAAGCGATAAGTAGATTTTCGTTTTATTATGTCTTCAAAAGTTTCTTCTTCTTTCTCATCTAAAGTTCTGATTTGTTTCAATCTGTTGAATAATGTTGATAGAAAAATAACGATTGTTGTCAATCTCTGCTGACCGTCAATGATTCCAAACTTATTTTCAGATTTTTCTTCAAATAGAAAGTGACCGAAATAATATTTTGATTTAGTTGATTTTGATTTAGTTGTACTTCGGTTATAGTCCTCCAAGTCTGTTAAAAAGGTGTTTACCTCCTGTTTGTTATTGTTAGTGTCCCAGGAGTAGGCTCGTTGGTAATTAGGAACACAAATATGATTCCCTGCCAACATTTGTTTGATTGTGGTTGATACTTCCATTTATTTAATTTTAGGTACTGTTCTAAAAAGTATGATTTATAACTTGTTCAAAAAGAACAAGTTAGTGT
>JAPPDO010000284.1 GCA_028821635.1 Ekhidna sp. | reverse complement strand
GCAGGGTACAGCATTCACTTCTGCACATTCAATAACAAGTGCTTCATCCTTGTCGGATTCCTTCCCTCTCAATTCATAGTTGCAGTGTGCGATTTCAAATGGAATTCCTGCATTCTTAAACAAATCAAGCATGACCATAGAATCAACTCCGCCACTCACGGCGAGCAACACTTTTTCACCCTCATTTATCAAACGATGAGAGGTAATGAAATCATGGAATTGTTTTTGTAAAGAATGCAACTGCGTAACTGTTAATTTTACTCGGAATATGTGGAAGATAATTCAATTTTGCTTTGTTGCTTTGATTCTGTTGAGTCCAATCCATTCACCAGCCCAAAAAAAAGACAGGATAAGATACAAAGCTGACGAGTTATATGAATTTCGTAAAAACGGGCAGAAAATTCGCCGACTCATCGGGAATGTGATTTTTACTCAGGAAACATCAACTATGTATTGCGACAGCTCGCTCTATTATGTAAAAGAAAATATGATGGAAGCCTATGGCAGCGTTCGAATCATTGACGACTCGGTGACTATTACTTCCAGGAAACTAGTCTATGACGGCAACAGCAGAGATGCTCAATTACGGGAAGATGTGATCTACAGAAAAGGTGAACAAAAATTGATTACTGATTTTCTGGATTATAACATGGACACGGAAGTTGGTAACTATTTCAATAATGGAACATTGAGCGATCTGACAAATACGCTGAAAAGCGAGATAGGCTATTTCTACGGGCAGGCTGACTACGCCTTATTCTGGACAAGCGTAGTGCTTGATGCACCGGACTACACTTTAAAAACCGATACCCTCCGCTATAATACTTTAACCAAAGTGGCCATTTCTACCGGAGAGACCACCATTATCACAGAAGATGAGTCTGTTCTTCATGCAGACGGAGGGGTATTCAGAACGGAATTTGACCAATCTGACTTTATTGACGGAAATATTGAGACTACTGACTATTACATGGAGGCAGATGAACTCTTTTTTGACGATCTGAGAAAATATTATGATGCAAAAGGCAATGTAAAACTGACAGCAAAAAATGATGATGTCATTATTACCGGAGATAAGGGTTACAATGATGATAAGAATGGAATTAGCAAAGTCTATGGAAATGCAGTCATGCGCAGGGTCCTGGAAGAAGATACGCTTTACTTATCTGCTGACACATTGGTTTCGATAGAAAGTGAATACGACTCTGCGAAGCGCATTTTAGCATATCCGAATGTGAAAGTTTGGCGATACAATCTTCAGGGCCTGTCCGACTCAGCGGCCTACCACTTGCAGGACTCCCTTTTATATTTCTATTTCGATCCAATTTTTTGGAACTATGAAAACCAGATCAAAGGAGACACTGTCGTTGTTGAAATTACTGAGGAGGAGATCAAATCAATGGATTTACTTCAAAATTCTTTTTTAACCAGCCAGGATACTTTATTAAACTTTAACCAGGTGAAAGGCCGAACTATGCGAGCGATTTTTAAAGAATCTGAAATCCAGCGAATCCATGTCAATGGAAATTGTGAAAGCATTTATTACGTCCTTGATGAGAATGATCCAAGCGATGTATTCACCCTCGGTATGAACCGAATTCTATGCAGCAATATGACCTTACGTTTTAGAGATCAGGAAATTTACAATATTTCATTCTACGTTAAACCCGAAGCAAAATTCATCCCGCCGCATGAGCTTACTCCTGAGATCCAAAGGCTAAAAAACTTCAATTGGCGAGATGACGAGCGTCCCTCACTGGAAGATGTATTGCAGGGCACCTCTGTAAAACGGGCTGATGATAAGGAGGCGGCACCCTCTCTACCTCCACCAGAAAAGATAACTATAGAAGAAATGAGCAGAAATTCAAAGAAGTTAAAAACCCCTAAAAAAGGCGGATAAGATGGGGACGATAGTTAAGGGCATCGCTTAAAATTTTAATTTTGCCAACTAATTAAGGTAACTATAAACTTATCTGTAGTAATCATTCAAAAATAAATCTCTTGCTGTCGGTTTTTGTTAGTGTCTTTTCTATTGACAGTGTTTGGGATGTTGAATAATCTTTTATTTTCTAACATTTCTTTCACACTTAAAAACTGTAAAACAGGATATTGCTTATTGCCCTGATATAACCCCTGTTCCGCTTGAAAATCCCTCATCGCCTTCGTAGGCTCATCAAAAGAAATAATCCCTCCAAACACACCTTGCGGATCACTGGTAACCACACCCATTAAGTCCCGCACATCCGATAGGTTCAGCTTACCCCCTTTCACTGAAATAATCATACCTTTAAGGTTGCTTTGGCCTCTCCTCCCCCTCTCTTTAAAATACAGTCTGCCATCTACACCGCCATCACGGGTCTTTTTGTTTGTACAAAAGCCTGATACGTATTCTACTGCCCAGTTTTGAAACTGAAAAGGATCACGCCGCCACAAAATCAGCATCCATTTTATAATTCTTCATCGTAACCACCATATTATTGAGCAGTTCCTGTTTTTCTGCGTCCATTTCCCACGTATCGCAAAATGCCTCTATTTGTTCCGGCACTTCCTGACCTGTCATGTTTTTATACATGATATTATAAGTGCGCTTGCTGTTAAAAGGAGGGTCTAAGTAGATGAGGTCAATGGAATTGTCGGGTAACTTCCTCATTAATGTCAGGTTGTCTCCATAATATAACGTATTACTTAATTCTGCCCCCCCCCCCCCCCCTTATTCAAGATATTATTGTGACTTTTCTGCATTTTTATCCGAAATAATAGCGTTAGGTATCTCCTTTCTTACAATATTAATGACCCTATCATTTTCTTTATACTTTTCTTGTTTGCCAATGGTAAAATCAAAATTAACCTCAAAAGGCAGTCTGGTCTTGGCTTTTATAATTTTATGCCGTTTCCTTCCTTTTGCCATTTTTCAATTCTTTTACTGTAATGTGATTGGTTATGTTTTCAAATCGTTTGTTCATTCTATCGGTTTTGTGATTATAACGAAAAGAATACTCATTAATGTATCTATGCAAATGTGTACTGCTCATGTAATGATATACGCCTACATAGCCTCTTTTAAAGATACTCCAAAAGTTTTCAATGTTATTTGTGTGAATAATACCATCTTTTACATACTCCTTAGCCTGATGGTTTACTTTGTAATCGCTCAAATTGTTATAGCTTTTAAAAGTATCACTGATAATATTGGAGTTATTATCAATCGTTGAGCAAATAAACGCTTTTAGCGTTTTAACCTTAGTGTTCGGAACAACTTTTGCACTTACTTCTTTCTTGTTGCCATAGATGTCCCGCTGTATTGCTCCGGCAACTATGGACTTAGTCTTGTTACTCCTACCTTGTGATCTGGGTGTCTTTTTGTTGGCATGTTTATTTTTTTCTTTGCCTCCGATGTAAGTTTCGTCTATCTCAACATCACCTCCTAGCAACTGTTTTTTATTCTCAATATTGGTCTGTCTAATCCGGTGCATCATGCTCCATGCAGAATTTTGAGATATTCCAAGCAGTTTAGCCAGATGTACACTAGAAAGACCTTTGCAACTGGTGTCCATAAGATACATGGCTACAAACCATTTCTTTAATGGCAGTCGGGAGTTTTCAAATATCGTTCCGGCTCTGACAGAAAAGCGTCTTTTGCAACTGCCACAAGAAAAGTAGTTGTCTTTACACCTATGTACTTTCTTACTTTTGCAATGATGACAAAAAACCCCATCTTTATAATTGCGTTCAATTAAGAAATTTAAGCAAACAGTTTCTGAATTAAAATGTTTTTGAAAATCAAATAAGCTTTTGAACTCCATCATTTGTGACGTTTAATGAATTACAAATATATCATTTAT
>JAPPDO010000192.1 GCA_028821635.1 Ekhidna sp. | reverse complement strand
GGCGGAAGTTGTCATCTTTCCCAACCCTTCGGGCCGCTATCTGGAGGTGCGATCTCATGTGAGAGGTACATTCCAACTACTGAGTTTAAGCGGTAAGTCCTTGCTGGAAGGCACCACGAACACAAGGGTAGACATTACCTCCCTAAAAAGCGGTCTGTATTTGGTACAGCTACCGGACGGGCGTTTGCTGAAGTTTGTGAGGGAGTAGCTGCCAACAGGAAAGCGGTGAGAATTTATTTGTATGGTAATGTTAAAACGTGTTCGGCAAGCGATTCAAAACTCATGGCTTCCTTATATTTTCTGTCAGGATATGAGTTTGCTATGAACTTAATTCGGGAAGCCTCATTGTTCTTTTCGATATACTCAATCTGAACATTCCCAAACTTTTGATCGATAGGTTCAGAAAAATTGTGCTTAGGTTTTAAATAGTGCATTTCCTTTTTTTCTACATAATCCCCCTTATCTCTTAAACTATTCTTGCTGGTTACCAGCCGATAACCCAGTTTTTTAACCTGATCCGCAAAATGATCCAGAAGAAAGTGGAAGCTGCGTTGATCAAACTCAGGTGAATAATTGATGGCAAACCCATTGCTATTAGAGGATTCAAAAAGGACTAGAACAGGTTTTTTATCAACCCCTTTTTTTCTCCAGAAATAGGATTCCCATATTTCATTGAGGAAATCCTGACACACCTCAGTGGTTTTCCACCGCTCAAATCGTTTCAGGAAATCTTCACTCCTTTTTATCAATCCGTCCACATTGATTTTAGGCGGGTCGCTTTTATTATCAAACAGACGGCTGTATATTGAATCAAAATAACTCATTTATCTAATAAGTGTGATAGCTCCGTATTGTTCAATGATTCCCAGTTCGGGTTCTAAAGAACTGGAAAATCTCATAATATAAGCATAAGTGCCTGGGGGTAGGATCCTGCCCCGGTAAACCCCATTCCATTGAAAATCAATATTTTCAGAGCGATAAACTGCCTCTCCCCATCTATTATAGATTAAGATTTCAAACTGCGCAACAGCATCATTTGGAAACACGGAGAAGGTTTCATTAACATTATTCCCATTTGGAGAGAACGCATTGGGAGCTATTATTACCGGTCTGCAATCTTCAACAACCTGCACCTCATCCTTAACGCATGTAAAACCATTATAAAGCGTCACCTCATAGGTTCCTTCACTTGAAACTTGTAATGTTTGATTTATCGAGATGATAGTTTGATTCGGTGATAGTCTCCATTCGTAAGTATTGAAAACACCCGGGTCTAACGTTACCGTAGAATCATTTGGATCAATGGTGCAAAAAGTGGCTCTCTCCGGTAGCATCAAGTCATCAGGGTCGATTGGAACTATTGCAACATCAATCGCTTCTGACACCATACAAACTTCCGTCTCATTCGTTGCAGTGACAGTGTAAGTACCTGAGTTAGTGACTATAAAAATGGAATCCGAGCCTGCAAGGATATCTCCTCCTTCATCCTTCCATTCATAAGTTATTGAAGGGTCAGAATAATTTGTTGTCGCAATCAAGAATACTTGTCCGTTATTTTCACAATCCGGCTCAAGCGTAAGATCAACAGTAAACTCATCTTCCATGCTCACACTTATATCACCGGAGGTGACCTCGCATCCGGTAAACTGGTCAGTAACCGTCACATTATAGACTCCGGACGTAGTAATGTTATTTTGAGGGCCCTGAGCCCCGTTGCTCCAGTCATAAATGTATGTGCCGCTTCCTGCGGAGACATCTGCTGTTAAGGTGATTTCTCCCTCACAGACATCCCCTGAAGTATTGATATTAACCGTTGGTTCAACATTAAAAATGACTTCTATGTCCTCCTCTCTGGGGCAAAAACCTGCGCCTTCTGCCGTCACGGTGTAAGTGCCCGCTTGCGTTACTGTAATGTTTGATCCGGCAGCCCCTACGGTGCCCGACCCGGTCCATGAGTAAGTGGCAGCCCCTGAAGTGTTATCGGTGATTGAAATATCGCCAGACACTCCGCATATTTCCCGGATAGCATCAAAAGTGAAGTCCGGCTGAGGGTTTAGTAATTGAATTTGAATCCGATCGGTCTCCACACAGCCCAAACCCGTGGGATCCGTATCCCTGACAGTGACAAAATATGTGCCGGTATCTAAATTTTGAACTACCGGATTGGTGTAAGCAGCATTAAGGCTGGTAGTGATAATATTTGATCCATCCTGAGAATCAACAGTCAAATCAAAAGAAGAGGGGGTCAATAAAGCAAAACTCAACGCTATCTCTCCATCTCCAATACAGGCATTCGACGCTGAAGCTGCTAGTTCTAAATTACCCGGATCTCCGATTTGAACGACTTCAGCCCTCACACAACCGGTCACCAGATTGGTGACATTCAAATTATAGTTTCCCGGAGGAAGATTCCCGTCCCCCGGATTGACCGCTCTTGGCGGAATGGTCTCTGATCCCGGCCCGTCAAAACTGATTGGACCGACGTTCGATGGTCCGGTTAATTCATAAGAGTAACTGCCCGAAGCGTTGAATGTCATTTCAATGAATCCATCATCGTTACCGCAGCCTGTTGTTGGATTACCAACCGCTGTAATATTTGGCTCCTCCTGAATGGTGATCAAAAGCGTATCACTGTTAGTGCATCCAAAAGAATTGATAACATCTATCGTATACGTGAAAGATCCCGGAGTAGAAGTATCTACATCTAAGGTTCGGTTAGACCCGCTTGCTACCCCGTCAATTGACCATGTGTAGGAAGTAGCATTGACAACTAGTGCATCCAAAGTGATAATCGGATCGTTTTGACATATTGTTTGATCCGTTCCGAGGGCTGCCTGTGGACGTGCATCAGCTAAGAATACCGTCAGTGTTTCTGAGGCACATCCGCTTGTATTGTTAATGATCGCTACGTCAATAATGGCGGGGTCTGTAACCGTGATTCGCCTTGAAGTCTCGCCTGTAGACCAGAAATAAGAAAAGTCAGGATTATCCACCGGCCACGCTTCCAATATCACAGGCCGATCACAAAGTGCTGTATCTGAGGGAACGGTGGGATTTTCGGGAATGCTATTAATAGTAATTGTTTCAGTCAGCGTGGTATCCGTATCACAGCGATTACTCAAGACCATCTGAACGGTATAGGTACCGGGGGAGGAGTAGGTATGAGTGGTATCTTGTACTGCGGCAGAGGTTCCGTCCCCGAAGATCCAGAGATAATTTTCAATTGAATTGTTAGGGTCCCGGCCTATAGCTGTAAATGTGGACATCTGTCCAATACACCCATCTGTGACTGCAATACCGGGTTCTTGAAATGGGGTATTCTCAACCTGTGCAAAATTTGGCAGACCCAGCCTGCTTGTTCTTCCTAATAAGTCAAAACCTGCGGGATTAAAACCATTCGCTGCATCATCACCGTCCGGTGCTGTAATTGTTCCAATGGCTCCGGAGTTATCTATCGCCATGTAAATTTGGCCATTTGGTCCCGTTTGCAATGCACCATAACCACTGCCTTGCAGGTATCCGTCAAATTTCGTGGCTTCAATATCCGTTGCGGGATTTGCGGAGTTTAAGCTGTCCAAGTCGTATTGAATCAACTTAGATGAAGTGGTGACATATAATTTATTCCCCGTAGCTGAAAATTCAAGCCCATACAGTCCCGTCTCTCCTGTATTTATTAATCGCGGATTGGATACCTGCCCTTGCTTAAAATCAAGGATTTCTATCCGGTTTGTCCCCGGAATATTGACAGCGATACTATTGAATCCGGGTGAGATTTTCATGTATCCCGTTGCACTAAGTTCATTCATAAAGTCATGTACGGATCCGCTTGGAGAGAAGACTGCCCCACCGAGCCCCGTAT
>JAPPDO010000029.1 GCA_028821635.1 Ekhidna sp. | reverse complement strand
CAAAAACGATACTAAAGATCAATGCGGTACTGGGTTTTAATGGTATTCCAAAGAGTCCCATGATTCCGGCCGTTATCAGTAATGGAATGATGTTGGGGATGATTGACACGATGATCATTTTAATATTTCTGAAAAGAAGCCCCATGATGACTGCTATAATTAGAAAAGCAATAAGCATTGATGTAAGTAAGTTTTCAATTAAAAACTTATTCCCCTTAATAAACATCAACGTGGTGCCGGTCACATTAGCCTCCATCTTCGAATCGCTAAAGATGGAGTCAATTTGAGGGGTTATTACGTCATTGACCAATGAATCCAGCTTATTGGACCCTATATCAGCCATTTTCAGGGATACCCTGACGTATTGACCTGTTGAGTCAATGAAAGATTGCGATAATTCTTCTGTTTCTCCCTGGTTTAAGTATCTTGTGATAAATCCGAAGTCCCGATTGGAGGGCAGTGAGTAGAAGTCAGCATTTTGATTGTAAAATGCTTGCCGGGCGGCCTTTGCAAAGCTTACAACAGATACCGGCTGGGAGATTCCATCTATCGAGGAGATAAAACTTTCAAATTGATCAATCTTTCTAAGATTTCTAAGATTTTGAACTCCTTTTTTATCGCCGGTATCTACTACTACCTCTAAAGGCATCACGCCGCTAAAGTTTTGCTCAAAGAACTTCAAATCCTTTTTTAGCGGGCTATTCTCCGGAATATCATCAACCATATAGGAGACGGCCTTGATTTTAGTTAATCCAAAAGTTGAAATACCAATAATCAGTATTGTCAAAATGAAAATGGCAGGCCTCATCTGATGGACAAGCATGTCTATCTTTTTAATTATCCAATCAAGTATTTTGAATTTTAAGTGCTTTAGCTGTCTTTGTGAAGGTGGTTTATAAAGGGAAAATATTCCCGGAATGAGAATAATGCTTACGAGGAACGTTGCCATAATGTTGATCCCGGCTACGACTCCGAACTCTACCAACAAGTTTATTCTTGTTGTTACCAAGACGAAGAAGCCCACTGCCGTAGTTAAATTAGTAATAAATGTAACGACTCCAATCTTTCTGATAATGCGGCTTAATGCCTTCATTTGATCCCCATGCTCACTGAATTCATGATGATACTTGTTGAGCAGATAAACGCTGTTGGGTATGCCAATCACGACGATAATAGGAGGAATCAGCCCCGTGAGCAGTGTGATTTTGAAGCCCAGCAACGCTATTGTCCCCATCACCCAAATCACAACTATCCCGATGATGATGAGAGGGAAAAAGACCGCTTTGAAAGACCTGAAAAAGAGAAACAAGACTACTCCGGTGACAATCAGAGACAAAACCAAAAATATATTTAGTTCAGCTTTTACTCTGTCTGACGTAATTGATCGGGAGTATGGCAAACCGGCAAAATGCAAATCTATTCCTGTTTCTCCTTCAAACCTTTCGCCCTGATCAAGGATGTAAGTCACCAGTTGATCTCTTTTTTTAGAATTTAAAATATCCTTTCTTATCGTTATGAGTACCAGCGTTGCACCATTATTAGGGTTGATAAGTTGGCCGCTGTAAAATTTCAGGCTTACGACACCGGCAAGAAGACTATCCAAGACTTCTTGAGTTTCGGGTATTTTTTCAAATACAGGTTTTAATTCAAACGCTTTTTTTTGGTTGTTTTTTTCAAGTTTTTGAAGGTTAGGGATTCCTAAGATGGTTCGGATTTCAGCTTTTGCTCCCAGCTTGGAAATGAGCCGGCTGTATCGGGCAAAATTTTCTAATTCATAAACACTACTATCCTGCAATCCTAGAGCCATGATGTTACCATCCTCCCCAAATACTTCTCTAAACTGCTTGAAGTAAACCATGTCAGGGTCTTTCTCCGGAACAATGTTAGCCAAGTTGTAAGACCATTTAATGTTTGTTGATTGATAGCCCATAAAGGCTGTGACGGCAGCCAAAATGACCATCAAAGTGATACGAAAACGGAGGATGATATATGCTAGCCCGGACCACATGACAAACGAAGCGTAAAGGTAGTCCTTCGCAGGTTAGCATCAAGATATACAAGGGTTTAGATGAATCTGCTGCCGTCTCAAAACTTGAATTAAACTTACTATCATCAAAAAAACCGGATAATACCTAAATAGAACCGGATAGTTTTCAGATCGAAATTCATAGAGGCTTAAAATGAAAAGAAACGCTATTAATGACTAAACAGGCAGCCTAAATCCTTTTAAAGTTTGATAGAGTCGGACGGCATGTGAGTCCGTAAGGCCGCTGACAAAGTCAATAATTATCTGAAGCATCTCATAAACAGAATTTTGTTCATTGAGTAAAACTTTATACTCTTCAGGAAGCAAACGTAATGTTGATTTTTGTTTTGGCAGGGATAGGTCGAAATAATGAAAATATGCAGAGGTGGCAAAAGCCTCGATCAGATAGTCAATGACTTCAAATCCCCCGACCTCCTTCTCTCCCACGGATTTAGAACGATAAATCTGCGCAGTAGATAATTCAATGATTTTATCCAATAGTTCAGCGGAGGGAATTAAGCTGATAAGATCGGAATCAAAGTCCCCACTCATCATATCTGCCTCTTTGTCTTGAAAAGTGGCTGAGCACTGAGAAATTAATTGACTGATCGCCATGGCCCTTAAAATCCCCAGTTTTTCATTTAATGAAAGAAACCGGTTTAGTTTCTTATCAGAAAAGTTGTCACCAATTATTGCTGCCAAAAGGTGTTTGAACTCCTCGAAAGCTATTAACCCTAATCGACATCCGTCCTCAAAGTCAATGATACGGTAGCAAATATCATCAGCAGCCTCTACTAAGAAGGCGAGCGGGTGTCTAATCCACTTCTCCTCTCCAAGTTTGATAAGTGCCAGTGCCAGTGCCAACTCAGAAAATAAGGAATGATCACTTTGATAATAACCGAATTTTTGCTGACTCTTTCTCCCGTTCTCTTTGTCCGCCGAGGAAGAGAGGGGATATTTCGTGAAAGCACCCAAAACAGCATACGTCACTTTCAGGCCGCTGTTTCTCCCACTTAGGATTCTAAGACCCTGTGCATTCCCCTCAAAGGTGGTCAGATCCTTCCATTCTTTTTCAGAAACTTTGTCTTTGAAGAACTGTCCTTTTTCATTCGTCAGAAAAAAAGAGGAAATACCATCCTCCCCCGAGTGACCAAAAGGGGGATTCCCCACGTCATGTGCGAGAGCCGCCGCTCCGACGATGGCTCCAAAATCGTGAACAGAGTATCCCTGCAATCCCAATTCAGGATATTTCTCCAAAAGAAATAAACCGGCATTTTTCCCTAATGAACGACCAACGCTGGCAGCCTCTAAGCTATGCGTTAGCCGTGTATGGACAAAATCATCCGCCGGAAGAGGAAAAACCTGAGTCTTGTCCTGAAGCGTTCTGAACGGATGCGAAAAAACAAGACGATCAAAATCCTGCTCAAATCGACTCCTGATCGCATCGTGGACAGGCAGCTTCTGTTCGCCCGGTCGTTGATGGGAAAGTAATTTTATCCAGTTCATGCTTGAAAATTAAAACTTTCCCGCAAGATCAAACCCCAATGAGGGGGTCAGCAAAGTAGTAGAGTAGTGCGATGGATATTTTTCTTTAAAACCAATGAGGACACTCAAAAAGTTTTATTCATGAAGAAATCTTTTCGGACACTTATCTCTCCGTGCCCTCCGTGACTTCTCCGTGTCCTTTGTGTGCCCTTTGGGTTTAAATCGTTATTAGTTTGCTCAGCGAAGGCATGATATGAACAAAAATAAAATCATGGCAATCCTTAAAATCAACTAAATCCCGTTCAAGACAGGCTACACCCGAAGAAAAAAAAGTTAAAAAAAACTTGCAATCATAAAAACAGTGTTGTATCATTGCA
>JAPPDO010000385.1 GCA_028821635.1 Ekhidna sp. | reverse complement strand
CCCCCCCCCCCCCCCCCCCCCCCCCCCCCCCCCCCCCCCCCCCCCCCCCCACTCGTCGTTTCCATCCTGTAAGTAGTTTAAAGTTAAACAATAGTTGTCTTACTGTATGAAGCGGCCTCATCATTCCGTGAAGCGGCTTCATGGTTGTGTAGTTTGATTTTTGAACCATCATATTAATATTTGAATGTAAAAATATGTAATTATTGAGCAATGATACAAGGGTGTTTTGATTATTGCAAACTTTTTTTTAAAATTTTTTTTCTGTTCAAGCGAGAAGTTGTTGATTCACACATCTCGAGGCGTAGTTTGTAATCCGGCTGATATGGCTACATCTTATCTATCCCAGTTATTTTGATAGATTACTTAAATCCGCTGAATGGCATTGCAATGGTTTATTTGGCTACTGCCCTATGCAGGTATTATTTTGGTGTTTTAAGGGATGACTAAATAAATGATTTTGCTACTTTTGCTGCTTCATTGAAAAAGAGAACGACAATATCAAACCTATTCATTCAACTGGCAGCCTGCCTGCTTATGGGTGCCTCTACCCTATCGTATGCTGCTTCCTACACCATCAGAAATCAGGAACAAACGGATGATGAAGAACGAACAGAGCATGAGAACAGTCAGCAGCAGTTAAGATTTTCAGCTACTTTGCCCTCGTCATCAACCCAACATACCCTTAATCATTCCTTTTTCTTGCTTGAAGAATTGGCATTAAAAAATAGTAATGAAAGTGAAGGATTTCTATCTAATGCCTCAATCCCATTTGGAGAAGCATTAAGGTTATTTTTTTGGAAAATCATCTCTCCTAATGCGCCATAAAGTCCCAAAATATTTCTTTTCACTTTTTAATCTCTTGACAACCCATTTAATTTAAAATCAACTCGCAGGAATATCTGTGACTAGCTAGCTAAACTATGAAGAACAAAGGATTTATCATTTTTTTCACGATACTGATTTCATTACTCTGTATCTATTATCTGTCATTTACCGTCATCTCCCAAAACATTCAAAAGCAAGCAACTGAAACGGTAAAAGATGAAGATGGCACAGCAGGTATGGTCGAAAAGCAGCGATACCTCGACTCCATCTGGAATAAGCCTGTCTACAACTTATTGGGCCTTGAGTACACGTACAAGGAGATCAAAGAAACGGAGCTTAACCTTGGATTGGACTTACAGGGAGGTATGCACGTAACCTTGGAGGTATCTCCGATTGATATTATAAAAGGCCTTAGCGGGAATAGCTTAGATCCGGACTTACTTGAGGCCCTTGATCAGGCCAAATTAAATGTAAGAGGCACACAGTTAAATTTTGTTAGTGAATTTTATCAGGAATTTAAAGAAAAGGCTCCCGAAAGAGCACTGGCTCAACTATTCGCTACCGCAGCCAATAGAGGCAGAATCAGCCTGCAAAGTACTGATGCCGAAGTACTGGACATTATCAACACCGAAGTTGAAAATGCCATTGAAAGGTCTTTTAACATTTTAAGGACCCGAATTGACCGATTTGGCACTTCACAGCCAAATATCCAAAGACTTCAGGGCACGGGTCGTATCCAAATCGAATTACCGGGAGTGGATAATCCGCAGCGGGTCAGAAAGCTATTACAAGGAGTTGCGAAGCTGGAATTTTGGGAAGTGCACCAACAACCACAAGTGGGGCCTGTGCTCTTTTCAATCAACACGATGCTGGTAGAAGAGCAGAAAGCGAAGGAAAAATCCGAAAATTCTGACGAGGCAGAAGAAAGCAAAACACCGGAAGATGACATCACGGCCTTGTTAGGCGGCGGCTCGGAAACAGACCTGCCACCTACTGACTTGCTGTCCACAGATTCGCTGAATACGGATCAGGATTCCGAATTTGATTCGCTGATCAATACGAGACAGTCTGAATTATTTGATTTGATGGTTCAAAACCCTCGATATGGCGGGATGCTTTATAATGTGAAGGATACGGCCAGGATAAACCGAATTTTGAAAAGAGAAGATGTCCGGGCGGTCATTCCGAGTGATATGAGATTCCTCTGGGATGTGAAGCCAAAAGATAAAGAGGACTTAACAGGCCCTAACCTTTTGGAACTTTATCCGATCAAAACGAACAGGTCAGGTAATGCCGCCCTGACCGGTGAAACCATCTCTAATGCCACTGCCACCCTTAATGAAAGAGCTGAACCCGAGGTGACCATGCAGATGAACTCCGCCGGATCAAGGGTATGGGCTAAAATGACAAGGGAAAACATCGGAAACCGTATTGCGATTGTGCTGGATAATTATGTTTTCTCAGCACCGTATGTAAGAGGCGAAATTCCTAATGGCAGCTCCTCAATCTCCGGTGGGTTTGAGACGGTGGAGGAAGCTAAAGACCTCTCCAATATTCTGAAGGCCGGGTCTTTACCGGCACCTACCACCATCGTGGAGGATGTAGTCGTCGGCCCCACATTGGGTAAAGTAGCACGACAGCAGGGCTTGAACTCCATCTTGATCGGTTTAATCATTGTCATTGTGTTTATGGTGATTTATTACGCTAAAGGGGGGCTTATTGCCAATCTGGCTTTATTTTTCAATGTCTTCTTCATCATGGGAATCCTGGCCAACTTTGGGACGTCTCTGACATTGCCGGGTATCGCCGGAATTGTATTAACCATCGGGATGGCGATTGATGCCAACGTATTGATTTTTGAACGAATAAAAGAAGAGTTAAGAAACGGGGCTATTCTAAAATCTGCAATCTCATCCGGTTACTCTAAAGCCTATTGGTCCATTTTTGATGCAAACATCACAACGTTAATCGTAGGGGTGATTTTATTCGTTTTAGGCCAAGGGCCGGTCAAAGGTTTTGCGGCAACGCTGATCATTGGTATTTTATGCTCCTTCTTTAGTGCTGTCTTCATCACAAGGGTGATAGTAGAAGCTTTCTCCAAAAAAGGGGAAAAGTCAAAGCTGTCGTTTGCCAATGCTTTCTCAAAAAATGCTTTAACGGGCCTTAACATTGCTTTTTTAAGTAAACGAAGACTGGCGTATTTATTCAGCCTGGCATTCATTACCGCAGGTATTATTGCCATGCTTACCAAAGGCATCACGCTCGGGGTAGACTTCAAAGGCGGCCGATCGTACATCATATCACTCAATGAGCCGGTTCCACCCTCCGAAATTAAAACCTCTTTAGGGAGTTATTTTGAAAATGCAGGCTCTGAGGTAAAAACCTTCGGGGCTGAGAATATCCTTAAAATAACAACCAGTTATAAAATCGACAACGAGGCTGATGAGGCAGACCTTTTGGTAAGAGAGGAACTTATAAAGGCTTTAGAAGAATCGCAGGGGTTGAAGTATGTGGAAGAAGGGTCTGAACTCACTGCCGGAGAATTTTCCATCTCAAGCTCAGCTAAAGTAGGCGCAACCATCGCTGATGACATCAAAAAATCCTCCTACAAATCAGCAATTATTGCGTTGATCTGCATCTTCGTGTATATCGTTTTCAGATTTAGAAAATGGCAGTTTGGACTCGGAGCAATCATTGCACTATTCCATGATACGTTATTCGTGCTCTCCGCTTTTGCTATTGCCAACTTATTCGGCATTTCATTTGAAGCAGATCAGGTATTCGTTGCGGCAATTTTGACCATCATCGGATATTCTATTAATGATACAGTCGTGGTATTTGACAGAATACGGGAAAACATAGGCATCAAAAAGGGGTCTGAACTCATGGGCGTTTTCAACGAGTCGCTCAACAACACCGTCAGCAGGACATTTATTACTTCATTGACCACCCTGATCGTAGTTATTGTGCTGTTCTTATTTGGTGGAGCCGTCCTGCAAGGCTTTTCTTTCGCCCTCTTGGTTGGCATTGTGGTTGGTACTTACTCCTCCATTTTTATCGCAAC
>JAPPDO010000195.1 GCA_028821635.1 Ekhidna sp. | reverse complement strand
TTCCCCCACTCTTGCCATTCTTAATGAAGTCTTTAACATGACATTGGGGACAGTGAGTAATTGGTGTGTGCATCATTCTTTATCGCAAAACTACTTCAGTTTAGCAATGCCTTTTTTTTTATTTTTGTTCGTATCATGTCTTCACTGAACAAACCAATAACGATTTAAACCCAAAGGGCACACAAAGGACACGGAGAAGTCATGGAGGGCACGGAGGGTGCATTTTCAACTTTTTAAGAGCATACTTTGACTTCCCGAAAGCGTGCTTTCTACTTTCTAAGCCCATTTGTGAGAAGAAAAATGCGTACTTGACAATAAAAAGTGCATACTTTCACTTTTAAGAGCGTACTTTGATTTTTTTAGACTGGTATTCAATCCTCTTCGGGTGTAGCTTGTGACTCGGTCAGGAAGGCCGGAAGGGGATTATAAATATTGCTTAAATGAAAGATGACCCGATCAAGAGTTTCAGAAGTGCATTTCAGCACTTTCTCAAAGAAGAAAATCTGGAGCATACGTTCAAACAAAAACAATTGATTGCAAATTGGGAACACATCATGGGAAAGACGATTGCTTCGAGGACTTCTAAACTCTTCTTCAAAGACAACGTCTTGTATATTAAGCTGACTTCGGCTCCACTAAAGAATGAAATGCAAGTCGCCAAGGCACAGATTTTAGGAATCATAGAAAAAGAGTTAGGACGGGGTGAGGTGGTTGATGTGAGGCTGTTGTGATTATTGAAATAAAAATTTCGGTTTATCTCTGATTCAAAACGACGGCGGCTTTGATTGTTTTGACAGTGGAATCCTCCATATAAGGTAATAATCAAACGCAGTAGAATTCCTGCGTCGGGTGTTTCCAAAGCCCGGGATGTCAAACGTTTCCAGTTGCCCTTCACCCCTTATTTTTCGCATTAGCTGCCATCGGGCAGTAAAACCCATGTAAAAATTGGAAATAACCTTACCTCTGAGGTTAAAAGTCACCTCAACCCAGCGAGCCTTTAAGTCCGGATTTTCAAAATCATAGCTTAGCGTTCCAAAGCCTTGATCTCCTGTGTAATCCAGTTGATCATTAAACGTGGCCCTTGCGTATCTTAATCCTAGTGAGGTCACATTCCCACTTTTTTTGCTTTTTACAAAGTTCCAATCCCCTCCAAACCGGAGATAATTCCCGCTGTTTTCATAAGTATACGTCTCTTTATACGTATTTTTTTCGGTCCCTAAATCAATGATAACATTGAGAAAGTGCATCGCTAATACTCCCTGCACTTCATGCGTGAGAATACCGGAACCAAACGCGGTTCTTCCACTTCGAATTGCATTGATGCCAATTTTAACCTCATGAGGTTTCCACACAGGCTTCGGTTTCGGCGGAGCCTCCCCTTCCTGCCCCAATGCGGCGAGCAGGCTGATACAAAACAGACTACTAAAGGTAAACCTCCACATTTGTTCTTAATTGCCTGTTTGTAATGGTTCCCGGGATGGCTAATGAATCAAACGTGTAATTCACGGTATCAAGGTTTGAATAGTAAAAAGATGGAGGGCAATCCGGGTCAAAAATGGAGACATTAGTTTGATAACTCAGGGTCAAAAAATAGCTCACATCCGTACCCACAGAATCAAATTGATAAGTGATTGAGTCTTCCACCGGATTAAGCGGCAAACCAATCGCCGTTGAGTCACTGAAATAAAATCCCTCTCCATAGATGAGATCACCTGATAACACTTGAAAAGCCACCTTTTTAGATGCTTGTGTATCTAAATCATAAAATCTTAGAATAAAAAAATTTAATTGGTCATTGGCATCACAACTTTCGATGTCATTGCAAGAAAAAATAATCGTCGTGGCTAGCGTTATCAAGAGTTTTTTCACAGGTCGGTAAAATTACAACTAGCTTTGCGTTTGGGAATACGTCTATGAAAACGAAGGGTTTAAAGAGAGTAAAAGTCAATATCGTCACTTTGGGCTGCTCTAAAAATGTGGTTGATTCCGAAGTGATGATGACACAATTGAAAGGCAATAACATTGATGTTACGCACGAAGTGCAAAATAATGAATCCAACGTTGTCGTGGTTAATACGTGTGGATTTATTGATCATGCAAAACAGGAAAGTATTGACACGATATTAAGGTACGTTGATGCGAAACGGGAGGGACTCGTAGAAAAAGTATATGTCTCCGGATGCCTTTCCCAGCGTTACAAAGACGAACTTAAAGCAGAGATCTCTGAGGTAGACGCATGGTTTGGTACCGGAGACCTTCCGGCCTTATTAAAGAAGTTCAAGGCTGATTATAAAAAAGAACTTCTCGGGGAGAGAATAACTACCACCGGCAGGCATTATGCGTATCTGAAAATCTCGGAAGGCTGCGACAGGCCGTGCAGTTTTTGTGCCATCCCATTGATGCGGGGCAAACACGTCTCAAAGCCGATAGAACAAGTAATCACCGAAGCCGAGTCACTGATCCGACGGGGAGCGAGGGAGATTCTTCTAATCGCTCAGGATTCCACTTATTACGGGCTGGATCTTTATAAAAAACGAAAGCTCGCTGAACTCATGGATCGCCTCGCAGAGGTAGACGGTTTGGGTTGGCTTCGACTTCATTATGCGTTTCCGACCGGTTTTCCTGAAAACATTTTGGATGTAATGGCAAAAAGGCCAAACATCTGTAACTACTTGGACATTCCACTGCAACATGCCTCAGACCGCATGTTAAAAATCATGCGAAGAGGCACTACAAGGAGTAAGACAGAATCCCTGCTTGAAAAAATACGTCAGAAAGTCCCCGGCGTTGCAATCAGAACGACGTTAATCGTCGGGCATCCGGGAGAGACGGAAGATGATTTTCAAAAAATGCTCAATTTTGTAGAAAAAAATAGATTTGAACGACTGGGAATATTCACCTATTCACACGAAGAAGATACCTATTCCTACTCATTTCAGGATGATGTTCCGGAAGAAGTAAAACAAGAACGTGCCAATACCGTAATGGAACTACAGGAAGAAATCTCCCGAACGTCAAACGAACAAAAAATTGGAAAAGAGCTCAGCGTGCTGATCGACAGGAAGGAAAGCGGCCAATTCATTGGAAGAACAGAGCATGATTCGCCTGAAGTGGATAATGAAGTGATCATCTCATCTGATAATGATTATTTGAGAGTGGGGGATTTCAATCAAATAAAAATCACTAATGCAACAGCGTTTGACCTCTTCGGTGAACCTGTTGTGAAATAACTTGTTAATAAACCCGTGCAAGCCGAAACAATCTCACTGGAAGAAACAGGCTGTTTTTCAAAAACCTTTCTGGATTATTTATCTGGTAACAAAAAACTGCGTCCCTTTTACAGGCTTCGGCCGGAGATAGAAAGTTTTAACGCTGCGATCGAGTCAAGGTCTTTCCCAACCGAGAGAAGAGAAACACTAACCCAAGTATTATCCAAACAGTACGAAACGCTCAGTATCTCCTCGGCTGTTGCGAAAAATATTGAAGCACTGGGCAAAGCCAACACTTTCACGATCACTACCGGCCATCAGCTAAATATTTTCACAGGACCGCTGTATTTTCTTTATAAAATTATCACGGTAATTAAGACTTGTAACGCATTAAATCAGGCGTATTCGGAGTATAATTTTGTTCCGGTTTACTGGATGGCTAGTGAAGACCATGATTTTGAAGAAATCAGTTACTTCCTATTTGAGGGGGAAAAAATCAGTTGGAACACCAACCAAAGAGGAGCAGTAGGGCGGTTTGACCCTGAAGAGCTTCGCAAAATTGCGGCGACCCTGCCTCAAGGTGCCTCTCTATTCAAAGAAGCTTATGAAAAGAGCACTTTATCTCAGTCCGTCAGAAGTTATGTGAATTCCCTGTTTGGGAGCGAAGGTCTCGTTGTAATTGATGCG
>JAPPDO010000197.1 GCA_028821635.1 Ekhidna sp. | reverse complement strand
AGACAAGGGGCTGTCATACATTGAATATCCAACTCAGAAAAATCATGAGATGTTAGAAAGGATTATATTAAATTCTTCCAATGAAGAATCAACGGTTTTGGATTGTTTTGCAGGGTCCGGCGGTACACTTAAAATCTCAGATAAACTCGGCAGAAAATGGATTGGAATGGATAACTCCACCCATTCGCTTGAAGTAATCAGGCGCACATTTAAGGAAGAAAATATTAGTTGTAATTTTTATGAATATGTTCCTTTTGATTAGATAAATGAGTTTAAATAATCCGGTAGTAATAAGGTGCTGATAATATCATATTCGAACTCCTGTATCTGCACACAGATTTTGTCATTGATAATACTTCCATCTGGCTTATATATGGCCCACGGAAAACCATCTATTATACCTACCCGCATTACATCCCCTCTTTGGTTTCTACAAAAGTTAATAACCTCCACGGCTTGCTTATTCTGATTCCCTCCGGGCGAACCGATCCACTTGGCTTCTCCAACAATGTAAGTGTCGTTGGCTTTAGCAACTAAATCGGGTCTTTTATCTAAATCCTGATGTAATTCGTCTTTGATGAATGATTTCCCAATCTCTTCACTGGAATTTAAGACAAATATTCCTTCTGTTGAATCTCTAAATTTGTCAATTTCAAGGAGATCAAAGTTTTCTCTTAACCAATTAGTAAACATTGGTCCCATCTGAGTATTTAGTTTAGGAGCTGATTCTAGCCTGATTACAGTCTCCTCCGCTGTCATCGCATACAAGGATTCTGCAATCCGTAATATTTGTTGAGGGTTGTTATTTAAACAGCCTTGTATATTTTTTATTAAATACCAGAGTGGCTCGTCATACGGAAATTTCACTTCATTCTGCAAAATTTCAATCAGTTCTTTGGTTCGCCTGCCTTGATGTGCTGAAATGATACGCCTTCTTAGTCGGTCATCAAATCGTTCGGGTCTGGCCGGCTGTAAAGGGTATACTTCAAGAATGTTGTCAAGATAAGGAGTATTTTCAAAGAGTTCCAGACTTCTTTTTACCCATTCGTTTAGGTTCTCTCTTTCCGACTCAATATCAATAGTTCTTTCCATGAAATTAAAATTATTAAATTTATCTTTTTGAAGAAATAATAAAAACGAACGATGGCATCTATCTCATTAGAAAACTGTCGGGAGCTTAGGGTATCACCTCATCCGGTTTGACATGGCAACAATATGAAATCTTTAATCATCTTTTCGTTAAATATTGCTAATTGTATTCTTTTCTTATATTGGAAATTTTTAATCAAAAAGTGCTTTTTAGTCAGTACTCAACCCAAGTCTTTGCCTGATTTTTCGGTCTGTATTGCTATTCTTAGTCCAATAAGAAGATTTAATCATGTTTATTCTTTTGGCTTTGGTCGTCATTTTGTTTGCATTTCCAAAACCACTTGTGTAGGTCTCCTCCCACCCCAGGATGACATGAGGAAAGGTTTCTTCAAAATAGATTTTCAGTGAGCGGTTATCATACGCTATCTCGTAAAGTTGGTGAGGTTGTTCTGCATATTCCGATGCCGAAATAGAACTCAACTTCGTTATTGCCTCTCTCACCTTATTCTCCCGATGGCTCAGTCTCAGATAAAAAGTAGAGGGAAGCATTTGAACTTCTCCTGTTGGAAGGTCGGACGGGCTTAGTCGAATCCGCGTCCAGAGTTCATCTTCTACCATAGTACATGTAATCTGTTCATTTACGTCTCCTTCGGATTCAAAATAAGAAAAGCCTTTTAACCGGTAGTTTTCATTCTCCGGATTAAGCTGCATCCACGTATGGCCGCACCACTCCTGAGAAGAGGTAGTCACCTTCAGTATCTGAGGGTGTTGGTTATACGATACCGGAGTGAACGTGCTCATCATCATAGAGTAAGGGTAAATACCCGTCAGAAATTTCTTTGTCATGTTCAGCTTCAGCACACTGACATTATCTTCACCCCCGTTCCGCCAGTTATCTAATTTCACCTGTTTACTTTTTGAGAAGGGCTCCGTCACAAAGATTAAGACAGCATTGCCATTGTGAATCTCCCCATACCGCACCTGCTCCAATTCATAGCTCGTTATTTCCGCATCTCCGGCATACCAGTAAGCATTAAAGTCTTTTGGCGGCTGAGATAGGGAGGGTTTGCAAACGAAAGTAAAGACGGCGATAAGAAAATAAATTGATTTTTTCATGGTAATAATTACTTGAACCGATATTGGACTCAATTTTCCTTTTTTAACCTATTCTTGAAAACCTTGGCTACTTTATCAATCTTCGGTTTAGATACATTGCGGATGTAAGAGTTTTTAGGGTGCTTTTTTTCATAATCCTGATGATACTCCTCCGCTGCATAAAACCCTTCCAGTTTGCTTATCCTTGTGACCACGCCGGCATTAAACTTAGGGCTAATTTCTTGTATTTTGGCCTCTGATTGTGTTTTTTGTTCATTGTTATGATAAAAAATCTCGGAACGATACTGAGGGCCTACGTCCGGGCCTTGACGATTTAACTGCGTAGGGTCATGGGCAGTGAAAAAAATAGCCAGTAACGTCCCATAGTCAATTTCCGATGGATCATAATAAACCTGAACGGCCTCCGCATGTTGAGTACTGCCGGAACTGACCAGCCGGTAATCAGCCGTACCTTCCTGACCTCCGGCATAACCGGAGACGGCCGCTATGACCCCTGCTATTTGTTCAAAAGAAGCCTCCACACACCAAAAGCAGCCACCGGCAAAAGTGGCAGTGTCAAGTTTTTGAAAATCAAGACTCAATAAATCGCCTAAATTTGCGGCTTCCGACCGATTGCCCTGCGATTGACAGCTAAACAGTGCCGTCAATAAAACAACTAATAAAAATTTCATTGGTTCCAAGTTTTGTTTTACCGGTAGTGATGACATAACGTTTAAATTTACTGTTCGGGAAGAGAACCCCACGCTCATACACACAGTAAGTCTACCTGTTCTATCTGAGAAATAAAATTAAACTTTTTATCTCAACTATTTTGACTCGCAGCAAAAACATTGTTTTAGTGGCTATATGAAAAACAACGGCAAAAAAGAAGAATCTGCCTTACCACAAAGGACACGGAGACTGACACAAAGATCACAAAGAAGATGCCCTTAGACTGAGCGTAGATTGCAGCCACGCTTTAATATATTTCGTTGCTTTTTCTTCGAGGAGATAGGCATCATCAATGGTTGGTGAGCCTGTCGAACCACAAACTACACCCACAGAAGAAGATAAAAAAAGAAAAGCCCCCTTGCAGGGGCTTCTCAACTATTGATCCTTAAACCATTTATTATGTATGAAAACTTAAATCAGTGCAAAGATACGAAAGATGAAGAAATACACTACATAGAAACGGCACTAAAACTTATCCCCCGCAGCTTCTGCGGCTGCCCGTCGCTTCTCTGTGGCCAGCCACGCTAGGTGCTGCCACGCCTTCAGAAGGCGGAGAAACAGCTCCCGATCAACGACTCTTACCTTGATTTTGCTAGAGATTTCGCTAGAGCTATTACGTTGTTTGCCATTAGTATACACAAGGATATCATCTCTTATTGTTTGTAGTACCATCACATCTGAAGCTGCGAAACGCCAAGCTGAAAACAAATCCTTAAAGTATAGTGTCCTCTTGTAGACATCACCTGAATACCCATCTTCCTCTTCTAGTTCTAGCCGATCAGTTTGTATTTTTATTTTATTTATTAAACAGTATCGCGCGTTTGCACTTGCACATTCCCATTCCATTCCGAAGTGATATTTCTGGAGGAAGTTTACGGTTTCTTCCCAAGTGGCATTGCTCTGCTTTTCCTGCGCAAAGGCTGCACTGCCGCACAGCATCGCCGGCAGCAGCAATAGTATGAGTAAGTGTTTTTTCATTGTTTTTGTGTTTTTAAAAATTTATTTATTTGTTATTTGCAAATATGATA
>JAPPDO010000376.1 GCA_028821635.1 Ekhidna sp. | reverse complement strand
TAGTGAGCGACGTGAATACTTTGGCGAAAGTGATGAGTTGCTAGAGAAGAAAATAAGACATGCTTTGGATCAAGGGCTACTACCTATTTTTTGTTGTGGTGAAAAGCTGAAAGATCGGGAGACTAACCGTCAGGAGGTTGTGGTGTCAGCGCAAATTGAGAGAGCACTCTTTTCGCTTCGTTCCGAGAATATTCGACGGATAGTGATCGCATACGAGCCGGTCTGGGCAATAGGGACGGGCAAAACGGCATCTGCTGAGCAGGCTCAGGAAATGCACGCATTTATTCGGTCAAAAATTGCTGAGAAATACGGAAAGCAGGTGGGCGATAGCATATCAATACTCTACGGGGGAAGCGTGAAGCCCGACAGTGCGAGGGAAATCTTCTCTCAGCCCGACGTAGATGGCGGACTGATTGGTGGCGCAAGTTTGAAATCTCGTGATTTTACTGAAATCATCAAAGCGATTGGTTAGTGGACTTTGTCACGATCAAAGTGATATGCCCGCAAGAACTAACAGATTATCTCATTTCCGAGTTATTTCAACTTGGATTTAATTCTTTTCAGGAATTGAATGACGGATTTGAAGGAAGTTGTGATGCTGTTTCATTTGACGAGGGAAATGTGAATCAGATGCTGTCGCCGTTTTCTAATCTTTCATTTCAAGTTGAAAAACAAAATAAAGTTAATTGGAATAAAAAATGGGAAAAAAACCACGATCCTGTCATCATAAAGGACAAATGCATCGTCCGTGCCTCTTTTCACTCTCCAAGACCTGAGTTTGAATACGAAATTATCATTACTCCAAAGATGTCTTTCGGAACAGGACATCATGCCACTACCTTCCAACTACTATCATATCAGATGCAACTGGACCACCGGGAGAAAAGAGTACTGGACGTGGGGACGGGCACCGGAATTCTTTCTATTATGGCGCAGCAGAGAGGTGCATCCCTAATTGTAGCCACGGACACCGATAGCTGGTGTATTGAAAATAGTCGTAAAAACTTTGAATTGAATGGTACTAGGGTTGCAAAGCTATTTAAAGGTCAAATTGAGGAACTTCCGGACAGTAATTTTGACATCATTATGGCCAACATCAACAAGAATGTACTTTTAAAACAAATGAGTGAGTATGCAGAAAAACTCACAATGGGTGGCTGCCTTCTCATCAGTGGTTTTTATAAGGAAGATATGGATGATCTCAAGACCTCTGCCGGCAGCCATTCATTAAAAATCAGCGGGTTTACGACGAAAGATAACTGGGCGATGCTTGTTTTTTACAAACAACCTTACTGAAACTGATGTATATTGACCTATAAAGAGAAGAGTTCTCTATTATCTTTAAGCGATCATGAAGTTTACTAAGGCACATATTCTGAATCTGGCACTCTTTCTAAGCATTTTTGATGGATTTAGCCAAAGATTTTCTGAGGACAAAACAGCACTTCGGACGCATACGTTTAACAAGCTAAAATCCATTGGGACTGAGTCTGCCGCTATGATAGCCGTTGATTTTCAAAATTCCTGGGATAATAAGTTTACCTCACAACATCAAGATAAAATTTTGGAAATAGCCTTGGAGATGCAAAAAAAAGGTTACTCATTTTACCCTTATTTTTATAACTATTTTGCATATCTGGCACATTCAATGACTCAGGAACACCTAAGAGCCGATCAACTTGAAGCAGTATTAACTCTTAATTACAAATCCGTCTTTGACTTATCTAAATCCGAATACAATGAATTTTTATTTGGATTAAACAGCTTCTTTGAAAAGCGTTGGCTGAGCCACGATAAGACATTTTCTGTAAAAGCACTCAATGGAACCTACCGCTTTAGACTTGTGGGAGCGCAGGATGGTACCGGAAGAGACCTTCAGAACACTGAAACTGTTGCCCCTGTTGAGGAACTTGAGACGCTAAGCAATCCTGAGGAAGAGGGGCTAGCTACAGAAGACGATCAGGGATGGGGCACTGATGACTGGGGAAATGACCAAGGCTGGGACAGCGTTCAGGACTCTCCGGAAAATACAACTGACGACTGGGATAATTTCCGAAGTAACAAAGCGGGGACTGCTTATGATTTGCCAAAGGCTCAAAAGCCTGAACCCATTCAAGACTATTCTGCATGGAAAAGAAGCCAACACCCGCAGCCTCTTTTAGAAGGTCAGGTTATAGAAATAATTGCGGCTAACCTGATAATAGCTACGCCTCACGATTCACTACGAGTAAAAAACCTCAATGGGAATTTTACGCTTAAAAATAGAACCCTGTTAGCGACTCAGGGTTCTGTGAACTGGCCCGAAAGGAACGGAAAGTTTAGAGGGGCGGTTGTGCATCTTTCAGACTTTTATCTGAAAAAGAATCACACTGATTTTTGGGCATCAAATGCAAAACTTCAATTTGGAAAGCTGACGGGAGGTGGTCAGGTAGCGGGTGTCTTTGAGTATCGAAGTGCTTCCGGGCCAAAGCAAAAGCCCGGTAAATACCCGATTTTTACTTCTAGTGGTGCTGATCACAAAGTTAGATTAAATGATGAGCGTTTGAATTATATCGGGGGAATCCAACTTAGAGGGAATGAGCTATTTGGCAAATCAATGTCCGGAGAACCGGGAAGTTTAAAAATTTTGGATAAACAAGGGAACTACATCCTTTTAAGATCAAAAGAATTCAATTTAGGGGACTCCTTAGTTTCCATGAATAGCGGCTCAATCACTATTGTTCATGGCACTGACTCAATACATCATGAATCGGTAAGAGCTAAATATGACTTTATCAAGGAAGAATTTAAGGCACTAAGAAACAGTGCACTGACCCCTTTCAATTCCTCTTATTTCGATATAAACATCAATATCGATTTAATCACGTGGAATATGAATACCGACTCAATTACCCTAGAGATTATGAACGGGAAAGATCTCCTTCCGGCAACATTTGAATCCGAGCAGTTTTTTAGTGACATTCGGTACAAAAAGCTTGGCAGATTTCTGAGTTTTCATCCGATCAATGCGGCAGTTCTTTATGCGCTGAGATATAATCTTAAAGCATTTTATGTCACAGAAATGGCGATGGAATATGACATTAACGAAAACTTCGCTAAAGCTGCGGGAAAGGTGTTATCTCAGTATGGTTTTGCAGATTACAACTCCGAAACCGGTTACCTGAAACTGCGCCCAAGAGCCTTCCATTACTACCACTCCTCTGCACGAAAGTTTGATTATGACAATTTAATGATCCCCTCAAAAATCAAAGAGGGAGCTAATGCTTATCTCCAATTGGATAGTGGAAAAATTAATGTAAAAGGGGTCAGTCGGTTTTTTTTAACGACAGATTTCAAAATATATGCCGAGCCTAAAGACAGCACAGTGACCATTCTGAAGGGCAGAGATTTAGAATTTGATGGAATGGTTCGTGCAGGTGACTTTCAATTCATAGGTGTAAAACATCGCTTCAATTATGATGAATTCCTGTTCGATTTACCTCATATTGATTCGATAAGGCTGACGGTTCCTCTGCGAGATTCTACTCAATCTGAAGAAGCCTTCGGGATAACCCGATTACAAAACGAATTAACGAATACTTACGGAACGCTTTATATTGATTCGCAAGACAATAAATCAGGAATTGTTGAAAATAGCCGCTACCCTTACTTTAATTCTGATAGCGAATCAACCGTATATTTTGACGGTCCGGAAATTTTAAATGGTGCCTATGACAAATCCGTAAAGTTTATTATTCCACCTTTTGAAGTTGACAGTCTTGATAGAAAAGATGGTAAAAGCATTACTTTCGATGGAACTTTTAACTCCGGGGAGATTTTTCCGACTTTTCCGGGAACCCTGCATATTCAGGAAGATGGCTCTCTGGGCTTCATACATCAAATACCAAATGAAGGTTACAACTTGTACGGAACCGAGGCACGAACATACGAAGAGATCAGGCTAAGTAACAAGGGG
>JAPPDO010000294.1 GCA_028821635.1 Ekhidna sp. | reverse complement strand
GCGTTATCACACGCTGACTGTTCGTGAAAAACAGGTGCTTTCGTTGATCTGCCGGGGGCTTACCAACCAAAAAATTGCAACTTTGCTGAGTCTATCCCGCAATACGGTTCGTACACATCGAAACCACATCTGGAAAAAACTGGCTGTCAGGCATTGCAGAGACGCTTTGGCGTATCGGGTGCTGACGGAGGTTCAATGGTCGTAATATCCATTGGGTGAAAAGAGGCGCATGGGGCTGCCTCTTTTCGGGTCAGATCAAGAACATCTACAAAAGGTCTTTTTCGATATGTAAATAGTGCTGAACTTTTCCTTTCGTAATCAACTCCTGTGGTTCGCCGGTCAGCATTTCTTTTCCGAAGTCCATGCACCAAAAGCGATTGCAGTACTTGCCTGCAAGGCCAACTTCGTGTGTGGAGATAAGCACACTCTTCCCCTGATTAGCTATTTTTTTTAATAACTCCAGCACGTCGATCTTGTTCTTCAAATCCAGATGAGAGGTGGGCTCATCTAAAATGATGATGGCCGTATCTTGTGCCAATGCACGAGCTATCATCGCCTTTTGTAATTGACCATCACTCAGTTCAGACAGCTTCGTATTTGCGATATAGTTGATTTCCATCAGTGAGAGGGCTTCCTCCATTTTCTTTTTATCGTCCTCTTTCAGGTAGCCCAGCCATCCTGTGTACGGGTGTCTCCCAAGTGCTAAAAGTTCCACCACTGTCAGGTTCAGCGTATCCGGCTTTCCGGTTAATACAATACTGATTGCTTTTGCTGCTCTTTTAGTGCTTTTAATGGGTTTCTTATCCAAATATACCTCTCCTGAGCATTTAGTTAGCAGTCCGGCCAGCGTTCTGAGTAATGTAGATTTCCCCACTCCATTCTGACCAATTAACCCAACCAAGTCACCTCTGTTCAACTCTAGCACTATTTTTTCGGCCAGCACTTTCTTTCCATATCCGATGGATAGATTTTCTGTAGAAAGCAAGGCCATCAGAAGCGATAATTTATATTGGATTTTCTCAAAATAAGCCAAATGACAAACGGTGCGCCAAAGAGTGAGGTGATAGCGTTGATGGGGAGGGTAGACTCAGAACCGGGCAGTTGTGCAATTATTTCAAAAAGTAAGAGTAAGGCACCCCCTAGCAGGATGACTATCGGGGTTAGCAGCAGGTGGTTAGCCGTATTAAAGAGCATCCTTCCAATGTGTGGAACGGCCAGCCCAATAAAAGCAATAGGGCCGCAGAATGCGGTTACAGTGCCTGACAACAGGCTTGTATTGATGATGATTAAGGTTCTTGATTGTTGGAGCTTTAAGCCTGAAGAGACGGCATAATCTTCCCCCAGCAGCATCAGGTTCAGTGGTTTGGAAAGTAAAAATGACCCAATAAAAGAGCATAATAGGAGTGGTGTCATCATAGATAGTTCTGCCCAAGATAAACCCCCTAAGCTGCCGAACGACCAGATTACGTATGCCTGAATATTCTCTGCCTTGCTGAAATAGTGCATGATGCTGACAACGGCACTGACGACGGCACCGAACATGAGCCCGACAATGAGCAATGAAACGCTTGATCTTACCTTAAAAGACGCAGCTAACACTACCCCTAGTACAACAAAAGACCCCAGTGCTGAGGCAAATACCAGCAGCCAGCTTCTCCCGATACTCGATAACTCAATAAATCCTCCCAGCCGTATTCCAAAAAATATGACCAATGCCACCCCCAGCCCGGCTCCTGAGCTGATTCCAAGAATGAAAGGCCCCGCCAGCGGATTGCGAAAGAGTGTCTGCATTTGTAGCCCGCTAATGGCAAGCGCACCGCCCGCTAACATGGTTGTGAGTGCTTTAGGAACCCGAAAATCCAAAACGATCGTTTCCCAAATCTCGTTTTCCGCATTCCTAAAAAATGAGGAGAACACTTCCCCCAAAGGAATTCGGACAGACCCTAAAGTGAGACTTAAAAAAAGGACAAAAGCTAGTATTAGTAAGAGGATCAGAAACACCTTTTTCCATTTTTTAGAATCTGACGCTGGTGGAGTTTCTATCATGGCAGTCGTTGGAAGTAGACAGTCTCGTAGTTCGGAAGGAGCGCGGGATGCAGTATTTTGATAAGGTCGGAAAGAACAAGATCCGGCCTTGCATACGCAGACTCAAAGAAATCTACACCTCCATTGGGGCCGATCTTCTTGTTGTAGCTGAATACTTTTCTATTCCCAAACGGACTGAAGTTTGCGTATCTATCGTCTTGTCCTTTGAGTTCTTCCAGCGTTTTATAAATGCCTACTCCTATCCAAAAATCTGCATCAGACCCTTTTTCATAGACGGCCTCAAAGCTGAGTTCCAGCGACCCCGCAGCATCCGTAGCTTCCCACAAGTACGCACCCCCGGCATCCTTAAAAAACCGAGCATACCAATTATTCCCCCCCGGTAAAAACCATGTATCTCCATAAGTGGTGCCGCTTAAAATGGTGGGTTTTGACGGAAGTTTTTGCGTTAACTCAAGGAGGGATGCGTAGCTGCTTTCGATGGCATTGAAGATGGAGTCGGCTTTCTTTTCTTTCCCCAACAGGACCCCAAAAAATTTGATATACTCCGCCCTCCCAAGCGGAGTTTGTTCGAGGTAATCGGAATTATAGATTACCGGAATCCCAAGTTTTTCAATCTTGTCAAGGCTATTAGAATCCCCACCCGCATCAAAACCGACCACCGCATCAGGTTTTATGTCTATCAGCAGTTCCATATTTAGGCTTTGACCATTTCCGAGATTTTTAATGAAGCCGTCTTCCATTCTGCTGATAAAGTTAGGGGAAGAGATAAAGTGTGCATTAGGAAATCCAACGACCACCTCCTCTGCTCCCAGCATTTCAATATAAGGCAGGTGTGAGGTAGAAGTACAGACTATCCGCTTCAGAGGCTTATTGAAAGTAAACGCTTTTGTGATGGCAGCTTTGGGCCAGGGTTTAGTGTTGATGAGTGTGGTCTCGTCCGCACCTGATACGATTGCAAACGTAGAAGCGTGAGCTAAACTGACAGCACCGGATGCCGTCGTCCCTGCTTCTTTAAGCTGACAGCTAATGCAGGCAATTAAAAAGATTAAAATCACTCTCATGGCAGGCAAAAGTAGGAATCTGCGTTTGATTAATCATTAAGAACAAAGAGGTACATATAGACAGCGTCACTGATTAAACAACGGAGATAAAGCATATTCCATGACGCTTTTAATCTCGCTTCTCCGTTATCGCCGTGTGTACTTGCAGACCGGTCAGTGCTTATTTTAGTCTGATCAGCAGGCATCTTCCTCCTCCGAGCGGTTATTTTTTCTCATTGAGCAATCATTTTCCTCCTCCGAGCGGTTATTTTTTCCCACTGAGCGGTCATCTTCCTCCTCCGAGCGGTTATTTTTTCTCATTGAGCAATCATTTTCCTCCTCCGAGCGGTTATTTTTTCCCATTGAGCAATCATTTTCCTCCTCCGAGTGGTCATCTTTTCCCATTGAGCAGGCATTTTTGTCTGTTAAGTGATTATTTTTTTGTCATTCTGCTTCCGAGTACCTCCAAAGCTCATGCTCCTCCCAAAATTCTTTGGCCCTCTTTACAACCCCCTCATCACCGCTATTGTATGCTTTCCGTATCCAATAGGCGGCTTGTTTGAAGTCCTTTGAGGTGCCTTGTCTTAGGTAGTACATCCGTCCCAAATTATACTGAGCGTCTGCGAATCCCTGTTCGGCACTCTTTTGACACCAGTAAAACGCCTGTTTGTCATCCTTTAAGGTGCCTTCTCCATAGTAGTACATCGTTCCCAAAAAACACTGAGCGTCTGCGTCTCCCTGTTCGGCGGCAATCTTTTGAAACCAGTAAAAGGCTTGTTTGACGTCCTTTACGGTGCCTTCTCCATAGTACTACATCCCTCCCAAACTCACATCACCCTCCCCTTCCCCCTGCTCGCCACCCCTCTCACAC
>JAPPDO010000388.1 GCA_028821635.1 Ekhidna sp. | reverse complement strand
CTGAGTAATGTACCATTTAGCAATTATCTGATTTTCAGCTAATAATGCCTGGTCAAGACACCAATCGCAATAATCTGATGGTGGTATAAAATCGAACAATCTTCCATGTATTTCTTTATACAAACAATGTGAAAAATCGCTGCAGCTTTCAGTATTTATGGAACACTTATTTACACTTCTATTTAATAATGATTTCCAAATATCTGGATGATTTTTTAGCCACTTTTGTATTTCGGTACTTTTATCAGATTGCTTAAGGGTATGCATCGAATTTGCCTTATGCGTAACACCCAGCCATTTGAACAATTTATCCAGATCAAAATCATTTTTTGATTTTTGCAGGAAATGATACAAAATTATCGAAGCGAAACACCTTGAACCAAACCACGCTACTCCTTTTGATCGTGATTTCTGGGGCAGTTCGTAAAATCTATCTGCCAGTTGATCAAGAATTAAGCCTAATTGTTTATGGTTAGATTTTTCAGGTAGTTGGTAGCGCCAAAAAATATCATATTGAGCCACTAAACTAAATGATTCCCTTGGAACTTTAAGGTACTTCAGAATTTCTAGTTCAGATATTACTTCAGGATAGAGAATCGACAAAATGTGGCCAAGCAAATTATCTTGTGGATCATGTATCTTTCCTAAATAAATTTCCTCACATATTTCCTTGAGTTTTATTAAATTACCTTTTTGATTCTTAACCAAAAAATCTACCGCCAATAACCTGATTCTTGTCCACCATCCCTCACAACAAATTATCTTCACCAAGTTATTTGTAATACTAGGTATAGGCTTTCCTTGTTGAAGTGCTTCTAGCAGGACTAAAAGGAAAGATTGCTCTGATTCTGAATACGAAATTAAATCAAGAATTTTACAGATCTCACCTTCCATATCTGAAGTAATCAGATCACCAATTCGACTATCAAGCTTCATTATCTGCATCAAACTTGGAAAAATATCTGCTTCCACTTTAAGTCTTTCTAGAAGCTTTTTCTTTTCATCCGTAGAAAAATGAACCACATCACCATAAAGAATTGTTCCTAAGGGGTCTCGTGCGAAAATTTCAGTTCTGCTTGGCTTATTATGTGATGCAAACCAAGCTGAAAGCCCTCTGAGTTCTGAAACCACCCTACCATCATAACCAGTGATCAGAGCAATAATTCTTGAAGGTGGTAACCCTTCATTTACAAGTTTTGAAAGATATCTTCCTGCCAAAAACTCAGCAACCTGCCGGTGTATTGGTGTAAAAAACTTACCTGAAGATGAATAACTGAACAATCTTGTATTTAGGCAGTACCTAATAATACTTGGTTTTAATCCATGTATTTCATCTAAGAAAATGTAATTTTTGTTCTCGACATTTGAAAAACCATCAAGACCTGTTAGAAGAAAGATTGCACAAAGTTTACCACTGGCATCAATCAATTTGTTGATATTACTGTGGTTTTGCCTTGTTGCTATAGAATGTTCCTCATTGTGTTCTTTCACCAATGATTTACATGCTAATTCAAAAACTGCTTTTCTAGTTTCAGGCCAATTGTTAGTAGGTCCAACTGCCTGGGCAAGCATTTTTAGACTCTGTGGGTTTGTTAATAACCCCTGTAGACCATTCATTTTAGCTTGGGAAATAAATTGATCTGGATCTGAGATATTAAATTCATCACTTTTGAGTATTTGTCGAATATCTTCTGGTTTGAGAGGGTCAAGTTGAAGAATCTGTAAATATTCGCCATGGGATATTTTTTTGATATTTTCAAAGTCATTGGCCCCATACCAGTCTGCTTCACGGCATGAAAGGCGAAATTTTGGTTTATTTAGTTTTATGAGTTTGGATCTTATTTTGTCTAGTGCAGTACGCCCATCAATTTTCCCAGCACGTTGTTCATCAAGTCCATCAATAAAAATTGGCGTACTGACATTTTCTAAATCAAGTGAGATAAAATCCCTAGCAGTAACATAATAACCATCTTGACGATCAGCTTCTCGTTTAAAAACTGTTGTCTTGCCTGATCCTGGGGGAGCAAGCAAAATATAAGCTGATGAATCTCGCCATTCCTCAATATTATATGATTGTGCCTTTTGCATATCCTCAGATGGATATTCGGATTCTTCATGACATGTTCGTTCAACGAATTCGGTCATTCAATCTCCAACAATTCTTCGGCAGGAGTCATAAAAAAATCAAGTAGAGGGATTCCTCCTTCACCAACAACTAAAGATTTTTTTGGTTGAAATCGCTCATTGAATTTCATTAACCCATCCAAACTCGATTTATGTTTTCCGCTCTTTACTTCAATGGCAACTAAATCAAGACCTATCTTCAGTACAAAATCGACCTCATAATTATTTTCACGCCAATAATACAATTTTGTATTGTATTTTCTTGTATTCAAAAGGTGGGCTCCAACCGCACTTTCAACCAAACGCCCCCAATAGCTTCTGTCTGCTTTAGCAGTAGTAAACGAATAGTCGGAACAAGTTGAAATTAGAGCTGTGTTATACACATTCAGTTTTGGGCTTGATGATCTTCTTCGGAATGGTTTCGTTGAATAAGTCTCAAGCCCTGTCAAAAGGCCAGCCATAGACAGGAGTTCGAGGTACCTGGCTAAAGTTGTAGTATTACCCGCATCATTGAGTTGACCGAGCATTTTATTATAAGACAAAATTTGTCCTGAATATTCCGAACCTAAATTAAATAGTTTTTTTAGTAGAGCAGGTTTGTCTACACGTTGTAATTTTAAGATATCTTTTTCTATATTTGGTTCGATTAATGCATTTGTAATATATTCTCTCCATCTTCCCTGTTCATTGACCAAATAAGCCCCCTCTGGATATCCTCCAAAGTAAATGAATTGATCAAGATCAAATTCGAAAGCCTCCAACATTTCAGAAAACGACCAATGCATTAGTTGAATTGTTTCAAATCTACCTGCAAGGCTTTCGTTCAACCCCCTCTGCATTAGTAAGGGTGCTGAACCTAGCAGTATTACGTGGAATTGTTGATTCTTCCTTCGATCTGCATCCCAAAGTCCTTTGACAATTTCTGACCAATTTGGAATTTTCTGGATTTCATCAATAGCAAGAATGAACCCCTTTTCACTCATGTTGGATGATGATCTGGCCCTCTCCCATTCTCTTACTAGCCACCTTCCGTCTCTTATGTTACTATCCGGAATATGGAACACTCCATTTTCCTGGGTTGGATCAAATACTGGATTGAAGGTATTTTCTATTGAGTCGGGCTCATCTGTTGAAACAAACTGAAATGGCAAAGCCTGATTGCTTAATGTTTGCGATACCAGTGTTGTTTTTCCAACCTGCCGGGGTCCAGAAACATAAATTATATGTCTTGGCTTTTCATTCAAGCGACTTAACAAAGTTGAAAACTGGGGACGTTTAAATTCTACCATTATCTTCCATTACTATATTGAGTAAATTTACTCAATATAGTAATTAATGATTCTAAATTCAATATTTTCTATTTCAATTCTTATATTTTTCGATTAAGTCTAAAGTATCTAAAAAGGGCTTAATCAGGGAATTAACTTAGTTTATTACTATATTGAGTGATTTTACTCAATATAGTAATTGCAAATAAAATCATACACTTGCTTTGAATATGAATCTGATTTTATTTCAAAATTGTATCCATGCTTCGTTTCCAGCATTATTAATCTCACAAATGCAAAAAGATATAACCGGATATCTCTTACCTAATGTTCACATAAGGTAAATGAAAAAGCCTTATACCCTTAATTCGAACCTTAATTGCAGGGCAAAGAACTTATATTGGGACTTAATCGGCTAGTACTGTAAGTGATCTGAATCAACTTGCCCTATCAGAAAAATCAGGTCCAATTCTGAAAATCCTTGACTTTCATAGATATTTCTTGGAGTGTAAGATAGTGCTTGGTTGTCCTACCAACAAAGCAACTTGGTGGTAAACTAGTTACCTTCAGTCATCCACAATACTGCTTACTTGATCAAGTTATCAATTATG
>JAPPDO010000392.1:501-4009 GCA_028821635.1 Ekhidna sp. | reverse complement strand
TTGCGGTCGCTTGTGAGTACGTTGAAATCCTGAGAATGGGCGGAACAGGAGAAAGAGCTAGTCTGGGTACTAACATATTCTTAAACAAAGGTGATATTGTTCGATGTGTTACTGCCACAGGAGGGGGATATGGAAATCCGTCAGATAGACCCGCTAGCCAGGTTAAACTTGATATTAAAAACGGATACATAACTCAGGAAGAGGCAGAAAAATATTATCCTCAGACACTGGCCTCGGCTGATTGTTTGGATATTTCAAAAAAGCATCGAAAAAATTGAAAATAAACCGAAAAATAACCAAAACTGATTTTAAAATGGCTCAAAACGACCGAAAATTGAAAATAATGTATCTATCGCCGATTGGGTTTGATTCTTACGATTCCATTTTTGCTGATATGATCAGAGATTGTAAATACCCTAATTCAGTCGTACACGTGACCTCTTTGTCTTCAAAAGTAGGACACATGGATAATCTTGAGTACAGAACATACAATGGGCTTATTTGCACAGAACTTGTTAAAGCCATCCGTCAGGCATCTCTGGAGGGGTTTGATGCACTAATTGTAGGCTGTTTTTACGATCCTTTCTTATTGACCGCAAGGGAGATTTCAGGAGAGATGGTTGTTATAGGTCCATGTCACTCATCTATTGAAATAGCACTGAAACTTTCAAATAAATTCTCAGTCATTATTGGGCAGAAGAAATGGGAACATGAGATGCACTCAACGATAAAAGAGTACGGATATGCAGATCATTTAGCCTCTTTTAGAAGTGTAAACATGAATGTGTGTGAGTTCCAAAAGGATCATGATTTTACATCTAATGCACTTTATAAAGCCGCAGCGCAGGCCGTAGAGGACGATTACGCCGAGTCTGTCATTTTAGGCTGCACGTGTGAGTTGGGGTTTTATCAACAGATTCAGGAGAAACTTGAAGTACCCGTAATTGATCCCTCTCTTGCTGCCCTCAAACAAGCCGAACAGGCGGCATCTTTAAAAAGAGCGTATGGCTGGAAACCTTCCCGAAAATGGAGTAGTGAGGCACCTCCCGCCTCAGATATAGAACAGTTCGGTTTATTTAAAGAAAAATTTGAATTTGGTAACAGGATTGTGATTGAGTGAACGTATGCTACAGTAAAAGCTAGTTATATGAAAATTAAATCTATTTCATATCCCTCCAAAGATGAATATTATAATCAGGAACTGATCAGGGAAGTAAATAGCGGAATTGAAACAGTCATGGGTACGGTGTTTTTGCAGAAAGGTTCACGAATTCCAAATGAAGGATTTTCAAAACATCCATTCAATGAGGTTTCCATCATTGCTAAAGGGTGTATCGAGATGTTAAATGAGGACGGTTCAATACTTGGATACTTTGAAAAGGGAAGTGTGATTTATATCAATGCCTTTGAACCTCAGGCAGGCAATGTATTAAAAGATACGGAGATAATGTACGTATTAAATAGACCGGTAATTTGGTTGAATGACCAAGTTAAGCATGGGGCTGAGAACTGCTAAAATTGTAATAAATGCAAAATGAATAAAGAGAACACAGCATTTAAGGCAGCATGGTTCAGTTTGGCAACCATCTGGTTTGGAGGTATCGTTAGTGTTCCGGCACTACTGATCGGCAGCACTTTAATCGGCTCTTTAACATTTCTAAACGCCATATTAACCGGATTCATTGGTTTCCTCATCGTTGTGTTGTTAATGTATCTGATTAGCGCAAAGTCTGTTGAGAGAAGAGAGTCCTCTGTCCTCATATCTCAGCGAAGTTTCGGCAGCCACGGGTCAAAGATAATAGTAGGATCAGTTGTTGGTTTATCAACGTTAGGCTGGTTTGGAGTACAATCAAATATTGCGGGTGCCTCTTTCGCTGAAATCGTTGATGAAGTATGGAATATACAGCTACCGGTATGGCTTAGCTCCGTATTTTGGGGTCTCATCATGGTATTAACAGCCGTTTTTGGCTTTAAACTATTAAGATGGCTGAATTTTATTGCAGTGCCGGCAATTATCTTCCTACTGATATTCGGACTATATCTCGTATTTCAGGATCATGGTATAAATGACTTATTAAGTTATGTACCTGAAAGTGAAATGTCAATCATTCAGGCAATAGGATTAACCATCGGGTTCATATCAGTAGCAGTAGTTATTTCGCCTGACTACAACCGATTTGCCAAAACGAAAAGAGACGCTTTTCTGGGAACATTGTTTGGGGTTTTGCCCTCTGCATTTTCTTTGCTCAGCATAGGTGCGCTGTTAGCTATTACACAGGGCACTCACGATATTGTAAAAATATTTGCAAATCTTGGCTTTCCGCTCTTTGCGATGACCATTCTCATTCTCGCAACGTGGACATCGAATGTTATCAATATCTACTCCTCGGGCTTGGCATTTAATTCAATGTTGAATATGCCGGAAAAATTACGATCAAGAACAACGCTCGTGGTTGGACTGGTTGGCTTATTACTCGCTGCAGTCGGTATTATAACTTACTTTTTAGGATTTATTACGTTATTAACTGCCACTGTAACCCCTATCGCAGGTGTTTTAATTGCTGATTTTTACTTCGTAAAAAAAGAAACATCAAATATAAAGTTTAATTGGAAAGGGATCGTATCATGGAGTGGTGGAGTGATAATTATGGTTGTTTTAGACCTGCCATTAAAATATGTGTTGGGTATTCTGGTATCTATGGTTACTCATTATTTGTTGAATTTGGTTGACCAAAAAAATGATTAAAACAAATTTCAGCTGATGTTAGAATCTGTCTGCATACGCTCCTGATTTTAAAGTATTCTAAATCTTAATTTGAAATGTTAAAAATAAGGTCAAAAGCACCTTTTCATTTTATAAGTGCTGCTAAAAGCTACCTGACAGCCTCCTTCATTACCGCTCCAATATCTGCGGGAGAAGCTACCACCTGAAGGCCGCATTCTTTCATGATCCTCATCTTTGCCTCCGCCGTATCCTCTTTCCCACCGATGATTGCTCCCGCATGTCCCATCCTCCGTCCCGGAGGAGCCGTCTGTCCGGCAATGAAGCCCACAACAGGCTTTTTGTTTCCACCTTCCCGAATCCACCTTGCAGCATCCGCCTCGTACTGACCCCCAATCTCACCAATCATCACGATCCCTTCTGTTTCAGGGTCCTCCATGAACATTTGCACTGCTTCTCTGGTCGACGTTCCAATGATAGGGTCGCCGCCAATGCCAATAGCGGTAGAGATGCCAAGACCTGCCTTCACTACCTGATCAGCGGCCTCATACGTCAGCGTTCCTGATTTAGAGACAATCCCGACGTTTCCCTTCCTGAAAACGAAGCCCGGCATAATGCCAACTTTTGCCTCTTCAGGGGTAATCACCCCCGGACAGTTTGGCCCTATTAAAACAGCACCCTTTGATCCGGCGTATGGTTTAGCATGTATCATATCTTTTATCGGAATGCCCTCTGTGATGGCCACGATCACTTTTATGTCAGCATCGAAGGCTTCAAAGATAGCAT
>JAPPDO010000392.1:0-491 GCA_028821635.1 Ekhidna sp. | reverse complement strand
ATAGCATCAGCAGCAAATGCCGGCGGCACAAAGATGATCGAAACATCAGCCCCTGTTTTATCAACAGCCGCTTTCATGGTATTGAAAACCGGCCTTTCGAGGTGTGTGTGTCCACCTTTCCCGGGTGTAACGCCCCCAACGATATTAGAACCGTATTCAATCATTTGACTGGCATGAAATGTCCCTTCAGAACCGGTAAAACCCTGAACGATAATTTTAGAATCTTTATTTACGAGGATACTCATCTTGTAACTGGATTTTGTGCGAAAATAAAAGATATTATCCAACAAAACCGATGCACTGAAATGAAGTCGTTGCTTAAAACAAAGGTGATTGCCGCTTATGCGGCAATAATGCCAAAATTACGTGCCCGACTAGGGGTGTTAGGCTTGCAGGTCGGCTGGATTGATTTTGGCCGTCTCGGCGACCCGACGCTTCGGCGATCCGATAGATTTTTTTCCCCGCATGGACATGCTTTGCTTCGTTTCTTT
>JAPPDO010000393.1 GCA_028821635.1 Ekhidna sp. | reverse complement strand
TTCCTTGTAGAAAGTCATTTGCTGAAATTTGAGTTGGTAAAACCATAAGTAAGTCTTCATCATCACTCTTTCGCAAATAATTTGCTACAATTAAGTCAAAATTACCGGTGTTGCTAGCTTCAATTTCTTTCAAATAATTGGGCAACCAAACATCATCATCGTCAAGCGATGCGAAATAGATGCCTTCTGCAATGCCCTGTCGCTTTACTACTTCTTCAATTCCTGTGTTTAATGCCCCTGCATAATTCTCAGTTCTGCAATTTTTGAAAAGTTCAAATCCAAATTCGCTACAAATTCCTGCTTCTTCTTTGAAATTTTCGTTTGTTGAATTTGAAATAACATATACATAGTCGGGTTTACGAATTTGTGTGCTTACTGATTTTAAAGCCCGCAGAAGTAATTCCAAACGATTACAGGTTACGATGACTGCTGTTATTTTCATTCAATTCCTAATGCTGTTTTCAATTCGTTAATAGAATCAGGTTTTACAAAAATTCTGTCATAAGAAGGTAAGACCTCTTTCTCTTTTTTATCACGAACCACCAAACAAGTGGAGGTATAACCGGCTTGCTTCGCAAATGCTATCATTTTGGTATTGTAACGACCTGCGGGAAAACAATAAGCAATAACAGGCTTACCCGTTACCATTTCGAGCCATTGTTTTGACTTTTGTAGTTCATTCAATATTTTTCTTTTGTTCATATAATCAGCAATCAATAACGAATGTGTCATACCGTGCGAACCGACTTCAAAACCATTGTCTGACCATTCTTTCAGTTGTTCTGCATTCATATAACTCACCCTACTTTTTTGGGGTAATTTTTTGAAGAGGGAATTAAGCATCTCTATTTGCTTATCAGGATCAGCCCAGTAAAAGGTTCTTTTTGTCTCTCCCGCTATATATTGTGCCCTTTCATTTTCAGTCAAAGTCATTTCGTCTACACATTGGTAATAAATGTCAAGTGGTAAAACTGAGTTGTCTTTGCAAGGATTTACTATCGGGAAAAGTGTTGCTGTCGCATTGAATTTTTGAAGGGAGGGGAAGGCAAATTCAAAGTTGTCTGAATATCCGTCGTCAAAAGTCAGTGCAATAAGTTTGTCTGCTTCGCTGTGTTGTGTGAGTTCTGAAACGGTTACAAACCGAAAGTCGCCGTCGGATAAACAGGATAAAATTGTTTCAAAATATTCCTGTGAAATGAGTGTCCCAAATGTTGTGTAGGCATTGGGTTGTGTAATGAGTTTTTTGGGCAAAACCCTATGAAACATCAACACCTTAGCCATTACCAAGCTGCTTTAAAATTTCGTCAATGCTGTTTACGGGAACGAGCAGCCCTTTTTGTCTGTTGTCTAAGTCCCTGCCTGCGAGTTCTTTAGCCCAACCATCAAAAAGTGTTACACACAATACTTTTTTTTCAAGTTGCCAGGCGAAAGCGATTTCAGAAAGTGTTCCTGCCCCACCGCCTGCCGCAATAATGATATGGACTGTTCGCACAATGATAATATTACGTCCGGCACCCATCTTCGTCGGTATAGCAATGTCAATGTAAGGGTTTGCAGCATTCGATTTCTTACTCGGCAAAATACCCACTGTCTGTCCGATAAAAGTGTTATTCGACTGCTTAACGCCTTTGCACACAGCTTCCATAAAACCACCAAGTCCACCGCAAATGATAGATCTATCCTTTGTAGCAATTCGTCGCCCAAGCTGCACACCAAAGTCATAAAGATCTTTACTGCACATTTTATTGTTTGGTCCTATTATTCCTATTTTATTGATTAAATCTCTCATTAGTTTTAACCCTTCAATCGGTTTCTCTACGTTAATTACATTAAAATCAGGTATTGTTGGTTACCCATAATTCATTCGGTTTTATAAACTAACAGTTTAAATATGCACATACATTATTAATCATCCAAAGTGTAACTCTGTTCATCAAATTCAAAGATGTAAAATAGATGACAAATAATATTACAACTTAAAAGTTGTGATTATAACTATGCGGTCATACGAAAGAAAGATTCGATACCGAATACCCTCAAAAAACAGGTTTGACAAAAAAACTACGAGAGCATTTCTAACTAGATTGAGAAGAAGAACAAAATATCATATCAAAAAAATAGACCGACTGAAAAGGTAGTTACTGTGCTTATATTGAAAAGAAATAATTAACTAAGTGAGTTTATCGGCAATGTCTAACATCTTTTCAAGCACTAAAGCTTAATCCCCAAATCAATAGAAACGACCGTACTTCGGACTTGTAAATCGTCTGCTCCGGAGGCGGTCTCTTTCACGGAATTGACCAAACCCCTTTGGTAGGAGACCCCTCCAAAAAGGATGGTATTGATCCCTGCCTTAAATTCAATCCCTGCCCCTAAAATGACGGGGAGATCTATCGGATTGAATTCGTTTACCACGAAGTAGTCCGGTTTTCCCTTTTCGTCAAACACTTTAACCTCAAGGGCACCGCCAATTTGAAAAAAAGCCTTCAAATCAGGGGTAATTTCATTGGTGAACAGCTTTAGCGTCAGCGGTATTTGTAGGTACTGCAATGTGTATTCTTCAGAGTAGGTTGTGTCTGCCTGAAAAGCCGCTCTTTTAGGGACGTAAATTAATCCGGTACTTAAAAAATAAGCATCCGAAAGCGGCTTATCCACGATTAGACCAACGGAAAACTTAAAAGAGGAGCCATCATTGTCCACCGACTGGGCATCATTCATTACCCGATTTGAGGAGATCACCGGTGCCAGTTTTAGCCCAAGCTGGGTTTGTGCAGAAGCAGTAATTCCTGAAATAATAAACAGAAGAAATAAAATTCTTTTCATGGTTATGGAATTGAAAGAGTCAATCACTTTTTTAATCATTTAAACAGTCTATGACCCTAGATTTGTACCCAAAAGTAGCAACTATGCGGGAAGCCGTCTTAATTATTTTTTTGATTTTATTCATGGGCTGCTCGGGCGATGCGTGTAAAGAATCTGTTGCTCCCAAGAAAATAACACTTGAAGTAGACCGGCTTGAGCAAAAAATATTTGCGGCTAAATCCTCTCGTGAGGTTGTCGATCTGCTCGGAACATATCCTGAATTTTCTAATCATTTTTTACATGCAGATCAGTATCCGTCAGATTCAATCCTTGCTAACCAAATTTTCGGTTTGATTCAAAATGAAGCGATAGATACGCTATACCGGGAATCTTTGGAGGCCTTTTCCGGGATGGATGATCTTGTCCTGGAGCTTGAAGAGTCAGTAGGCCGGCTCACTTTTTACTACCCTCAAACACAAGTTCCTAAAGTACAAACAGTCGTCACCGGACTTTACAATGACCTCTTTGTATCCAATGAACTTATTATCATAGGAATGGATTTTTTCATTGGTCAAGGGGCTTCATACAAGCCGCAACAGATACCGAATTACATATTAAAAAGGTATGACATTAAGCATCTTCCGGCCAATATCATGCAGTTTATCTCAAGTCAATACATCCGTACCTCATCCGAAGAGACGATGCTGGCCGCAATGATTGATTACGGAAAGTCTTACTATTTGTTAAGTAAAATTTTGCCCCGCACACCGGGAAATATTTTAATTGGATACACGCAAGAGGAGTGGAATAACGCTTTTGACAATGACGAAGTTATCTGGGCCAACTTTGTTGAGAATAAATTGCTCTTTGAAACCAATCACCGGATAAAGCAAAAATTTTTAGGGGAGCGACCCAGTGTTTATGAAATAGGGAATAAATGTCCCGGGCGTATCGGCAGATGGGTGGGTTGGCAAATTGTGAATGCCTACGCGGAAAAGACCGGAGTTTGCGTAGCTGAATTAATGGACGAAGCGGAGGCAAATAAAATTTTTAAGCTTTCTAAGTACAAGCCGTCAGGCAGTTAGCCTATAAAAAACCTTTATTTAGCGCATGGCTAAAATGCAGTGGATTTGCAATAAAAAGTGATGCACACAGAAACCTCTTTAAACTTCCTTTCCCCCTACTCCCTCACCAACTTCAGCGAACGCCCGTCCGGTAGCTGTACCAGATACAGGCCGCCTCGCAGGGAGGTGATGTC
>JAPPDO010000362.1 GCA_028821635.1 Ekhidna sp. | reverse complement strand
TTTTATCAAGGGAGGAGTCCTATGCGGACATCTCTCCCGTCCGACTAAACTCAAACGGAGTCACTGCATTTATCTCTATTATGAGGGGGTGCGACAATATGTGTTCTTTTTGCGTTGTTCCCTTTACGAGAGGTCGTGAGAGAAGCAGAGACCCCCATTCTATCGTTAAAGAAGCAAAAGACCTTTTTGACAGCGGCTATCGAGAGGTGACCCTGCTTGGACAAAATGTAGATTCCTACCAATGGTCTGCTGAAGAAAACAACAAAGCAAGACTTAATAAGAAGGGAAATGTTGCTATTATCACCTTTGCAAATCTCTTGGAAATGGCGGCAAAAATAGATCCTAAGCTGCGAATTCGATTTTCTACCTCCCATCCAAAAGACATCACTGATGAGGTGCTATTTACAATGAAAGCTTACGATAACATCTGCAAGCATATCCACCTTCCTGCTCAGAGTGGCAGTTCAAGAGTACTTGAGCTAATGAATCGAACCTACGATAGGGCATGGTACATTAATCGCGTAGAGGCGATAAGAAGGATTCTTGGGGAATCATGCGGAATCAGTTCAGATTTGATCGCCGGATTTTGCACCGAAACAGGAGAAGAGCATCAGGAAACGCTCACTTTAATGGATTATGTGAAGTACGATTTCTCGTATATGTTCTTTTATTCAGAACGACCCGGCACTTTAGCTGCAAAGAAATACGAAGATGACATACCTATAGAAGTAAAGAAAAAGCGACTACAGGAAATCATTAATAAACAAAGAGAAATTTCTTTGGAAAGAAATAAACTGGACGTGGGAAAGACTTTTGAAATACTTGTTGAAGGAAAGAGTAAGCGTTCGGCAGAAAAAATGCAGGGACGGAATTCTGCCAATAAAGTCATTATTGTTGAGGGGAATTATCCAGCGAGTTCTTATGTAAATGTAAAAGTAACCGACTGCACATCAACCACACTTTTTGGAAAAGTCGTATGAGTTATAAAATAAATGCTGAAATACAAGCTGTAAAACAGCGGTTTGAGATCATAGGAAACGCTGAAAAGCTCAATAATACAATTCGTGTAGCCGTTCAGGTTGCTCCTACAGACCTGAGTGTGCTGATCACCGGTGAAAGCGGCGCAGGCAAAGAGTCTTTTTCAAAGATCATACACAGCCTTTCTCATAGAAAGCATGGTCAATTTATTGCCATCAATTGTGGTGCAATTCCGGAGGGGACGATAGATTCCGAATTATTTGGTCACGAAAAAGGAGCCTTTACAGGCGCAACCGGTGACAGAAAAGGTTACTTTGAAGTAACTGACGGTGGAACAATCTTCCTTGATGAGATTGGAGAAATGCCCCCCAGCACGCAGGCTCGTCTTCTTAGAGTCTTGGAAAATGGAGAATTTATCAAAGTCGGCTCCTCCAAAGTACAAAAGACCAATGTCAGGGTCATAGCAGCTACCAATGTAGACCTATTAGAAGCAGTTGGTAAAGGTAAGTTCAGAGAAGATTTGTACTATCGATTAAGCACTGTGCCTATTTACGTCCCTCCTTTGAGAGAACGTGACAGTGACATCATCCTTCTCTTCAAAAAATTCGCTTACGATTTTTCAGAGAACTACCGAACTAGTCCCATTAAACTAACTCCGGAAGCAGAAGAATACCTAAAATCCCATCGATTTCCAGGAAATATCCGGCAGTTAAAAAATATTGTAGAGCAAATCAGTCTTTTAAGTCTGGAGAGAGAGATAGCCGTAGACCGATTGCAACAGTATCTTCCCAGAACAGGAAATAACCTCCCCGCAGTCGTCTCTGATGGCAGGTCTCAGGAAAGCTCCTCAGAAAGAGATATTTTGTATAAGGTGCTATTTGACATGAAGGCCGATATGGCTGAATTGAAGAAATTAGTATTTAAAATCCTTGAGGGGAGTGATAGTGAACATGAAATATTAGAAGACCATAAGCAGCTTTTTCAGAACATTGAAACTTCCTATAACCAGCCGGGTGAATACCATTTGGAAGCTCATAAGGAAAGCGAGTCCCAAGTAATAATCGCCGATGAGGAAGACCACTACGATGCTGATGTAGAAGACATCACTCACGAGACAGAATCAGATGAGTCTCTTTCCATAGAGAAAAAAGAAAAAGAACTTATTATAAAAGCCTTGAGAAAGAATAACAACAAGCGAAAGTATGCAGCGGAAGATTTGGGCATTTCAGAACGAACCTTATACAGAAAGATAAAGCAATATGAACTTGAAAATCTTTAGGCTAGCCACCCCCTTATTCCTATTTTGTAGTACTACGGGCTGCGGTGGCTATTCGTTTACGGGAGCATCCATCTCCCCTGATGTCAAGACGATTTCAATTCAAACATTTTATAACAATGCCCCGCTTGGACCCTCCACAATGAGTGTCACATTTACTGAAAAAATTAAGGATTACTATCAGCAGAATACCAGCCTGCAACTTGTAGACAATAACGCAGACCTTCAAATAGACGGATTCATCACGAATTATACTATTACGCCGGTAGCAGCAAATACCGGAGGAAATCAGGGTCAGGATTTTTCTGCGCTCTCCAGAATTACTATTACAATCTCTGCGACTTATGTTAACTTAAAAGACCCTACTTTTGACTTTGATAAAAAATTCTCATTTTTCAGAGATTATGATACAGACCTTGACTTAGCTGCTAATGAAGAACAATTTGTTGAAGAAATCTTTGATCAAATAATTTTGGACATCTTCAATGCTTCCGTTGCAAATTGGTGATTTTACTTAATTTTAATTTTCAAGTTTTTTATTCAGGCCTGTGAACAAAACCGAATTAATCCAATCTCTGAGAAATCCGAATCAGCTCACTTCTTCAAACTTGGAAGACCTTGAAGATATTATTCGGGAGTATCCTTATCTTTTGAGTGCCCGGTTGCTGTTGGCAAAAGGTAGCAAAAATCTTGGTGATAAAAAAACCAAAAAAAGGATAGCTTCAGCAGCCATTTATTCAACAGACCGGATACTTCTTAAAAAATACCTGAGTAGTGATCTGTTTTTCTTGGGGCAGGCAGCGACACAAGAATCATATACCAGACCTCAGACCAAGAAAAAAAGAGCACTTTCGCCATCTGCTACAGTCGAGAAATTTGATAGAAAAGAGGGTTCTAAACCCGGACCCGATAAGCATCTTCGTATTCAGAAACAGGAGAAAAAAGGACTATCTACGCCTCAAATACCATCAGAAGGTTTAGATGCTTTACTTGACGAGCTAAAAAGAGACATGGAAAACCTCAAAGCATCCAGACATCATTTTGTAGAGGTTCAACAACAAATCAAAGAGGAAGATGATGCCGTGGTTGAGACAACAAATGAGAGTGAAGTAGAAGCAGAAGATAGCCCTCCTCCCTCTCCTAAAAAAAAAATAGAAGAACAAGAACCGATTCATTTTGAGGAGAAGCCAACTAGATCTAAAAGGGAGGCGGAGTTCAAGATCGAACTGGACCCAAAAGAAGAGGAGCTTTTTAGTAAAAAGTTAAGAGAGCTGTCCAAAAGAAAAGAAGAAGAATCAACTGAGCAGAAAGAGAAGCACTCTTCAAGAGATGAGGATAAAAATCCTGAAAAACCAGATGTAAAATCACGATTTCCTAAATTCTCCTCAAAAAGTTATTTTGAAAGCCTAGAAGTAGATTTTGAAAGGGACTTTGATTTTTTTGATAAGACCCAAAAAGAAAAAGATAAAAACATAAGAACAGAATCTTATGAAAGTAAAACTACAAAAGCAAAGGAAAAGGAGGCATTCAAAAAATTAACTACAAAGGGTAGAAAATCAAATAAAACATTATATTCGAAGCCGAAATTAGTTGAAAAAAAGGGACTTTTAAGAAAAATTAGCACAAAAGAAGAGTCTAAGAAAAAAGATTTTAAGAATAAAGAAGAACCCGAACTCGGAAAACAAAAAAATATTATTGATAAATTTATTAAAGAATCACCTTCTATAAAGTACACTAGAAAAAAAGAAACCTCAACCATTGACTTGTCAGAGACCAGTGTTACTTGGGATAGAAACATTGCTTCAGAG
>JAPPDO010000301.1 GCA_028821635.1 Ekhidna sp. | reverse complement strand
TTGATTGATATGATTACTGTGATTTTTGTTTTTGTTTGTATCATGTCTTCGCTGACCAAACTACTAACGATTGAACCAGTAAGGGCACCAAGAAGCCGCCAAGAGTCCAGAGCGATGGCGGGAAGAGTGAGATTAAAAGCGTGATGGGATAATGCCTTATTATTTTTGTGGGATGAGCGAGCAAACTATCTTTTATATCGTGTTAGCGATTATCACCTTTGATTTTGCTTTAGAAAGAACGTTAAGTTTTCTCAACAGCAAAAGTTTGAGAAGACCTATTCCCAAGATGCTTGCAGGGATTTACGATCATGAGCAATACGCAAAATCTCAGGCATATCAATCTGAAGCGGCTAAATTCAACGCTTTATCGGCTTCTATTCATTTCATATTGCTATTTTCAGCTATTTATAATGGATGGTTTGGGATGCTTGATGGTTGGATTAGGCACGTCTCCCCCCTGAGTCTCATAACGCCGTTTCTCTTTTTTGGAATACTTTTTATCGTTTCAGACGTAATCGGGACACCATTTTCTATCTACCGCAATTTCGTCATTGAAGCAAAGTACGGATTTAATAAAATGACGATCAGAACGTACTTTCTTGATAAACTAAAGAACTACATTTTGACGATTATTTTCGGCGGGCTGCTTCTCGGTGTTTTGGTCTATTTAGTAAATGTTATTGGCAAAGATTTTTGGCTTTATTTCTGGGGCGTAATGACTGTTTTCGTACTGTTTGCCAACCTGTTTTATACATCGCTAATCCTCCCGCTCTTTAACAAACTAACTCCTTTGGAAGAGGGCGAGCTAAAAAATACCATTCATGCCTACAGCAAAAAGGTAAAATTTCCGCTTACTAACATTTTCGTGATGGACGGCTCTAAAAGATCAAGCAAAGGCAACGCCTTTTTCAGTGGACTGGGGAAAAGAAAAAAAGTAGTTTTATTCGACACCTTGATAGCGAAACATTCTACCGAAGAAATCACCGCCGTATTTGCTCACGAAGTGGGTCATTTTAAGAAAAAGCATATTCTATTAAACACGCTATTCAGTATCTCCTTAACAGGTCTGATGCTGTTTCTGTTCTCAAGATTGGCATACACGGCTGAGGTAAGCTGGGCACTTGGAGGACAGGTATCCGCACTTCATCTAAACCTCTTGGCATTTGGAGTTTTATATTCGCCCATCTCTACTTTTTTGGGAATTATCGGCAACATGCTGTCCAGAAAGAATGAGTATGAAGCGGACGCTTACGCAAAGGAGACGTATGCAGCTAAGCCGCTCATTGAGGGGCTTAAAAAGATGTCTTCCGACCATTTGTCCAATCTGACCCCGCACCCTGCCTATGTCTTCGTCCATTACTCACACCCTCCGCTAAAAGAACGCATCAACGCAATGGGGGGATGAGTGGAGTAAAGGATGTAAATTTATCTATCGCTAGAAGCAATCATTAATTAGGTGGCGCAAATAATTGGCCAAATAGAATCTCTTAAAAAAATCAGATGGGAATTGAGTCAGAACAATATTACTAGATTTAATTCAATAAGCGAAATAAATTACTTTTTGAAGAACTATGAGTCTGAACTATATGAGATTCATCAAGTAGAAAAATACAAATTAAACGATGAAGTCAATAACCTCGAATTAGCGTTGCTAGCTCTCAATAAGCAATATGAAAAATCTAAAAATCAAGTAACGGATAAACTCAATTCTCAAATCTCATCTTTAAATGAAAAGATTAATAGGCTTAAATCAAGTAAATCAAACTTCTTTTTTGTCAGGCTATTTAATTGGCTTCAATTGAAAGTAGCAGAATCGAAACAATATAGCTTAAAGCGAGATTTTGTAAGAATCATTGAACGGAAAACAAATAATATCAAAGATAAAGTAAATGAAAAAAGTGCAAGGATTGACGAATTAACTCAAAATAAAGAAGGGATTATATCACTGCGCTGTCAATCGCAAATAACGCAAATTGCACATACAAAGAGAGTCGTGGAAAGCCTGAGTCCTCTAATTGCCGGAGCAATAGGAGAGAATTTAGTCGTTGAGGAGCTAAAAAAGCTGTCAGATGATTACATTGTAATAAACGACTTTTCATTAAACTTTAACCCCCCAATCTATAACAGGAAGGATAATGACAGAATATTCAGTATTCAAATAGATCATTTATTAATCACAAAATCAGGTATTTTCATAATTGAAACAAAAAACTGGAGTAGAAAATCAATCAAGCGTTTAGATTTAAGATCACCAATTGAGCAAATCAAAAGAACCAGTTACGCCTTGTTCGTCACTCTTAATAGCGACTCTGCACATAGTGATCTTAACTTGAACAATCATCATTGGGGCAAGAAGCAAATTCCAATTAGAAATGTCGTTGTGATGATAAATGAAAAACCCAAAGAGAGGTTTAACTACGTTTCGATTAAATGCTTGTATGAATTGATTGATTACATCACCTATTTCGACCCAGCTTTTACGGATTCAGAATTCAAGAATATTTTTAACTATTTAAGTGAAAGAATAAATAACACCACTACTAGTTACTACAACATTCACTTCTCATAAGAATCGCAAAAATATGATATTCACAAATTCCGGCTTCACAGAAATAATAAATCTCCCTAATCTTTTATGTTTTAATCCGGAAAGTACAACCTACTGCGGGAAGCCCGGTCAGTATCCTGAGACCGATCGGAGGGACTGTTACTGAGAAATACTACGAACACGGGATCAGAAATAATAGGTCTTCATTATCAATTCAGTATTGCGGTTAGAAAGGTGGGGGCCTCAACGCCCTCACCACTTATCTTTTGAATAAAAAGACCTCAAAGTATTGAGCGATAAAATAAGACGTTTCAACCGAATAAACGGCGTATTGAACTAATCATCAAACACTGATCAGGATTCTTTTCCGTTCATTGTAGAAATAAAACATACGAAGATGACTAAATTTATAACATTCACCATTGCAGTATTCTTACTAGGTATAATATTCTTGTTAAGTTCTAATGCTGCAGGTGGCAATGGCCAATTTGAAAACGTTGTGGTTGGATTCAGTAACCAGGCAATTGGAGTAGAAAATGGTCAGCCAATTTTCACAAAAGACACAAAAGTCTTGATTTCGAATCCAACAGAGAAAGAAATTAAGCTATACCTTAATAGGTACGAGCGAGAGGTAAAAAGCAAGGAGTTGGAGCTTTCAGGATTGGATGCGGGCACTTACACGTTGATGATTGTAGCTGAAGAAGATGAGGCAGAGAAGAAGGTGGTAGGGTTTACAATTCAATAAGCACCTTTAGCCGGAAAGTTGAGCGCAACCTTTCGGGGGATATTTTAAAGAATAGATGTTTAAGGTGAAGTAAATTAAGCCTATAATGAGGCCATTTATACGCCAAGGCATCTATTCTTTAGTTAATTTTTGTCTTTCCAGAAATTCTTCCCAATGTCTTGCTTTTTCTTTTTTCAGTACTCGTGGAAACTTATTTTGACTCCCTACCCTGCCCTGTTCCTCCATCCATTCGTAAAAAATGAAGGAGGGTAAAATGGTCACTTTCACCTCTTTCAATGCGGAAGCTCTCTCAACCCTGTAATCGTCATTCAATTCCATTAATCTTTGATCCAATCTCTCTTTCAGTGCATTAACATCCACCTGATCATCAGTGCCAATATACCAGTGATGCACAAAAAGAGTATCTAAGCGTCCCCCGAGAAGGGTAAACTCTCGGATGCAAATTTTCAAATCCTCCTCCGCTAATTCTATCGCCTTATTCATGTTGTCCACGCTTACATGCTCTCCGCACAAACTCATAAACATTTTTATCCTTCCGGTGATGATGATTTCACTGTCCTCTAATGAAGTGAATTTTATTACGTCACCAATCATATATCTCCATGCCCCTGCATTGGTCGTAATCAAGAGGGCATAGTCCGCATTCTCTTTTATCTGATTGATTTTTAACGGTTCCACCTTAGCTTTAAGTTTGCCGTCCTCATCAAAATTGTCCTCATTGAATGGGATGAATTCATAAAAAATGCCATTGTTCAAAACTATCCTCATGGACTTGTTATTGGTTTTTGGCTTCCATCCAATTCATCCCTCGC
>JAPPDO010000098.1:180-4131 GCA_028821635.1 Ekhidna sp. | reverse complement strand
AAGATAACACACAAACCATCGCTCAATACTTAGATGCCGTCTCCAAAGGAATGACAGTCTCCGGATTTAAGCGAGTTTCCATTGGTTAAGTCGTCAGCTTAAAATTTTATACAGCCCTCCTTTTCATTGGATGGCTCTTGTTGTTTTATGAGTTTACTCAACTAATTATTAGTCCATGCAACGTTCAGAATACTTTTAAACGAATTCATGATTTTGTGCTTATCTTGAGTTTCGTATTCTTAATAACTTTATAGTCTAAAAAGTTAAAGCAACGTGAATCCAAAAGTTGAGATATACAAACCCCAAAACCATATCCGAATTGTGACGGCCGCATCTCTTTTTGATGGACATGATGCCGCAATTAACATCATGCGGAGAATTATTCAGTCAACCGGCTGTGAGGTCATCCATTTAGGGCATAATCGTTCCGTTCAAGAGATCGTAGCCTGTGCTCTCCAAGAAGATGCGCAGGCCATTGCCATCACGTCCTATCAGGGGGGACACGTTGAGTATTTTAAATATATGTACGATCTCTTGAAGGAGAAAGATGCCGATATTAAGGTATTTGGCGGCGGCGGTGGCACCATCCTTCCGGAGGAAATAAAAGAACTACATCATTACGGGATCAAGCGCATCTACTCCCCTGACGACGGACGAGAAATGGGGCTTCAGGGGATGATCAATGATTTGGTCAAGCAAAGTGACTTTGCCGTCGGTAAAAATCTGAACGGACAAGTTGAGCATATAAGTACCAAAAATCATTCAACTGTCGCAAGAGTCATCTCTGCGGCGGAAAATTATCCGGACGAACACCAAGAAGAAATTGCATCGCTTAAAAAAAAGAAGGTTAATACTCCGGTTCTGGGAATTACAGGTACAGGAGGAGCAGGTAAATCATCTTTAGTAGACGAACTGGTGCGTCGTTTTCTTATAGATTTTAATGAGAAGAGGATCGCAATTATTTCGGTAGACCCATCCCGAAGAAAGACAGGCGGCTCTCTTCTTGGCGATCGAATCCGTATGAATGCAATCTGCAATGATCGCGTGTATATGCGCTCTTTAGCTACCCGACAGCCTAATCTGGCCCTTCCCAAACACGTTCAGGATGCTATTGATATTGTCAAATCAGCCGGTTTTGATTTGATCATTCTGGAAACCGCCGGCATTGGTCAGTCTGATAGCGAGATTACCAACCACTCGGACGTTTCATTATATGTTATGACCCCGGAGTACGGGGCGGCGACTCAACTTGAAAAGATTGATATGCTGGACTTTGCAGATATGATCGCATTAAACAAGTTTGACAAGCAAGGGGCCTTGGATGCGTTGCGGGATGTGAAGAGGCAATACCAGCGAAATCATCAGTTGTGGAATGCAAAAGAGGAAGAACTTCCGGTATTTGGCACAATTGCTTCACAGTTTAATGATCCGGGGATGAATAAACTTTATCTCGAATTGATGAACCTGATTGCCGATAAGACAGGTGCTGAATTAAAATCTTCTTTTACCGGCTCAGAAGAAGTGAGCGTAAAGACCTCCATTATCCCTCCAAAAAGAGTAAGATATCTTTCGGAGGTTGCTGAGACCATTCGAGGCTATAATGAGAAGGTGGAGCAGCAAAAAGAAGTTGCTCAAAAACTGTACGCCCTTGAAAAGTCATCGGACTTGTTGAAAGACAGGGGAGAAGATTTATCAGCTATTCATAAAGCAACAGAAGCGTTAAAGTTGAACCTGGACCCGCACAATGAAAAAATCCTGGAAGAATGGGAATCTAAAAAGGCTCGCTATAAAGGAGAAGAGTACTGCTACGAGGTAAGGGGAAAGAAGATAAAAGTAAAAACCACCGGTACCTCATTATCTCATACGAAAATCCCGAGAGTGATGCTTCCGAAATATGAAGGATGGGGAGATATTCTGGCGTGGAGCTTACAGGAAAACGTCCCGGGAGAATTCCCATACACAGCAGGAGTCTTTCCATTCAAAAGACAAGGAGAAGACCCGATCCGAATGTTTGCCGGTGAGGGCGGTCCCGAGCGCACTAACAGAAGGTTTCATTATTTAGCTCTGAACATGCCGGCGAGGCGTTTATCCACCGCATTTGACTCTGTAACGCTTTACGGAGAAGACCCGGACGATCGTCCCGATATTTATGGTAAAATTGGAAACTCCGGAGTAAGCATTTGCTCGCTTGATGATGCGAAGAAGCTGTATTCAGGATTCGACCTGTGCGATCCGGCCACATCCGTTTCAATGACTATCAACGGACCTGCGGCAACTATTTGTGCCTTTTTCATGAACGCCGCGATTGATCAGCAATGTGAAAAATACATCAAAAAAAACAGAATGGAAGAAGAAGCAGAGGCTAAGATTCAGGAGCTTTATCAAGCAAAGGGAACAAAAAGACCCTCCTACGAGGGAGAACTTCCGGAAGGAAACGATGGACTTGGATTGATGCTTTTAGGCATTACCGGCGACCAAATCTTACCTAAGAAAGTATATGATGAACTTAAAGCCAAAGCACTCGCCGCTGTTCGGGGCACCGTGCAGGCAGATATTCTCAAAGAAGACCAAGCCCAGAACACCTGTATCTTCTCCACCGAATTCTCTTTGAGACTTATGGGAGATGTACAGTCATACTTCATCGACCATCACGTTAGAAATTTTTACTCTGTTTCCATTTCAGGTTACCACATGGCAGAGGCCGGTGCCAACCCCATTTCGCAATTGGCATTTACCCTTGCCAATGGATTCACCTTCGTTGAGTACTATCTCAGCAGAGGCATGGACATCAACGCATTTGCACCGAATTTATCTTTTTTCTTTTCCAATGGAGTGGACCCAGAGTATGCCGTGATAGGGCGGGTAGCACGAAGGATTTGGTCTAAGGCCATGAAATTCAAATACGGAGCCAATGAACGCTCGCAAAAACTGAAGTACCACATTCAAACCTCAGGAAGATCGCTGCACGCACAAGAGATTGATTTTAATGATATCCGTACCACCCTTCAGGCACTTTATGCCATTTATGATAACTGTAATTCATTACATACCAATGCCTATGATGAGGCAATCACCACTCCAACAGAGGAATCTGTAAGAAGGGCAGTAGCCATTCAGCTAATTATTAACAAAGAACTTGGGTTAGCAAAAAATGAAAATCCATTACAAGGAGCCTTCATCATTGAAGAGATGACAGATTTAGTAGAGGAAGCCGTGATGACGGAGTTTGACCGCATTACTGAAAGAGGAGGAGTGCTTGGTGCCATGGAAAGCATGTATCAGCGAGGCAAGATTCAGGAAGAATCGCTGTACTATGAAACCAAGAAACATGCCGGTGAACTGCCTATCATTGGTGTCAATACCTTCCTCTCTTCAAAAGGTTCGCCAACCATCACCCCCAAAGAAGTGATTCGGGCAGCGAGAGAGGAGAAAGAGCGGCAGATTACCAATCTCAATGATCTGCATAAGCAAAATAAAAGCAAAGCGAAAGCACTGCTGCGTATGCTTCAAAAGAACGCCATGGAAAACCATAATACCTTCAATGCTTTGATGGAAGTAACCAAATATTGCTCTCTGGGGCAGATTACACATGCCATGTTTGAGGTCGGAGGTCAGTACAGGAGAAATATGTAATATCATCTCAGGCTTAGCAGGAAGATCGGGCTATCCCGACCGGAATACAAACTACACCCGGAAAAGGCGTACTTGAGCATACACGGGAGGAGTTCTCGAGCATGTACCAGAGGTTCTACTGCATAGATTAGAGGAGTTCTAATGCGCACATTAGAGAAATTCGATAGCGCATAGTATCAGGAAGTCTGATAGTAGGAGGTATGATACAAACAAAAATAAAATCACAGCAATCCCAAAAATCAAATAAAGCCCGTTCAAGACAAACTGCACCTAGAGAAAAAAATAAAAAAAACTTGCAAAAATGTTTGCACCTTTAAC
>JAPPDO010000098.1:0-170 GCA_028821635.1 Ekhidna sp. | reverse complement strand
ATATGACCCGTACAACACACACCAAAGCCTAAAAAACATTTGTAAACCCAGCGGGAATGCAACAGCCCCCCCCCCCCCCCCCCCAATAATGTACAATGCCATATGAAAAATATTCTATTTCTGGCGGCGGCCTTAACCCTCGCTTTTTATGCACAGGCGCAGACGCTGTC
>JAPPDO010000334.1:3885-4137 GCA_028821635.1 Ekhidna sp. | reverse complement strand
CCCCCCCCCCCCCCCCCCCCCCCCCCCAATATAAATGAGTGTCTATTTCGGGTTTTACCTGCGAAGTGTTTGAGTTCGGTAATTTTTCCATCGGAGTAAAGGTTAAAAGTTTAATTACGGCGTAAAGGTAAAACAATTAGTTAAAGATGCAGACGTATTTTCATTTTTGTTCCCTTTTTTTTTTTTTTAATTTTTTTTTTTTTTTTTATGAAAAGCTTGTATTATAGGTGTGGTTTGTGATCCGGCTTGGAA
>JAPPDO010000334.1:0-3875 GCA_028821635.1 Ekhidna sp. | reverse complement strand
AAGAGATGTAAAGGTTAATGGTTTGGTTGTGGCGTAAGGGTAGTTTGTTTGTTTAAAAATTTTTTTTTTTTTTTATTTTTATTTTTTTTTTTTTTTTTTTTTAATTTTTTTTATTTTGGTGCTTAAAAGCCTTTTTTATAGGTGTGGTTTGTGATCCGGCGTGGAAGGTCTTGGCCGGGATGGCTGCATTTTGACATATAGTAATAGGTGGGGGAAAGGGAGGCGAAACCTTAAACAAAAAAAAAGAGTCCCCTCTTGCATTTACCCAAAAAATGAAAATTTATTAAACCTTAAACATAAAATACAATGCAAGCATGAGGGAACTCTATTCAAACTTAATATTACGTATAATAAACCACAAATCTCACTCATCATTTTTATAAATCCAAAAAGTTCCTGCAAGATGGTTTTTGAATAAAGGACATAAGGCTGCCGTCTATTGTTCGCTGAGGATTGTAAGTGAAAAATCTTTCTTCATGGCAACTTCTTACACCGGTAAACTTCATCATGAGGTTTTTTGTAGAACTCCTCTGTAAGTATAGCAACGTAGGCCCGCCTGGCGGGGTTGGAAAAGCGTGGATGCATCCGACTTACTTCGATCCGGAAATGCCTGAACTATGCCCTAATCGTAGAGCAAATACTTCGCTCTTTTCTTTTTGTATGCTTCTAACTCTTCTACCCATGTATTTTTAATTTCAACCTCTGTCATGCCACTTTCAATTTGTTTTCTGAGCTGGCTGTTTCCTGCCAGTTTTTCAAAGTAGCTATTGAAAAATGAATCTGTCTTCATCTTTTGATAAGCGTCAATTATAGGATTCAAGGAGAACTGATACTCAGGATTTTGGCCTATCCGGGATATGCCAAAGCACTTTTCGTTTTCGTAAGGAGGCCATTTTGCGCCTTCCCTTGATTTCGGAGTAAACGTATGTGAGGTGTCCGGATAATTAGGATGACCCACTTGTTGAAATGGATAATTGGTGCCTCTTCCGACTGACATTATCGTTCCTTCAAATAAGCAGAGGCTTGGATATAATGAAATACTCAGGTCGTTAGGGAGGTTAGGGGAAGGTCTGACGGGTAGTGAATACGTATTGGTGTGATCCCAATTTTTAACCGGAATGACGATTAAATCACATTGTATTCCATTGTTGAGCCAACCTTCACCGTTAATCATTTGTGCTAATTCTCCAATAGTGAGGCCATGTATGATAGGGATCGGGTGCATACCCACAAATGAGCGATATGCTGTATCAAGAACGGGGCCGTCGGTGTAGCTTCCGTTAGGGTTCGGTCGATCCAAAACAATGATAGGCACTTCATTTTCTGCGCACGCCTCCATCACGTAGTGCATCGTGCTGATATAAGTGTAAAATCGAGTTCCTACATCTTGTATATCAAAGACCATTACATCCACTCCGCCCATTTGTTTGGAGGTTGGTTTTTTGTTTTTCCCGTAAAGTGATATCAGCTCGAAGGTTGCTTGATCTTTCTGATATCCAATGGCCACTCCGTCGCTGACCGTGCCTTTAAATCCGTGCTCGGGGGTAAATACTTTCACAATAGCTACGCCCAACGTTATCAGTGTATCGGAAAGGTGGGTATTATTAATAACGGCAGTATGATTGACACATAAGCCAACTTTTCTGCCCTCAATCAAGGGAAGATAATCCTTTATCTGGCAGGCACCCGGTAAGAGGGCCTGCTTTTTCTGTTGAGCGGTGTTTAAGCAGGCAGATAAAACGGCCACTACGAGAATAAGGGTTTTTTGCATTTTTTGTCAGGTTTAACTTGTTCTTGCGATGTTGAAAGTTCTTATTTTGCAAATTCAAGTGAATTTATCATTTTTCATAGCTAATCGTATTTCAGTTGAGTCCAAAGGGAGTTTTTCATCAACAATCAGTCGTATTGCGATCATCAGCATCGCACTGGGACTTGCTGTATTAGTCATCTCATTCATGGTCTTATATGGCTTTAAGCGTGAGATTAAGCGAAAGATTTACAGTTTTAGTGGTCATTTAATTATCAGTAAATATACACTATCCACTTCATACGAGGAGACTTCAATCGTTTTAGATGATTCTTTGATTCGCACTTTGGAGGATTATCCGCTGACGGAGCGATTTCAACCATACGCAATGAAAGCAGGTTTGGTTCGACGTTTATCCAAAGACGCAGAACAGACCTCGGGAGCAAAAGAGGAGATTCAAGGGGTTATTTTTAAAGGAGTGGATCATCAATTTGATACTTCTTATTTCAAAAGACACCTCGTGGAGGGTAGATTTCCTGATTTTTCAAAGGATAGCTATGCTACGGAGGTTGCTTTTAGCAGGAAGGTGGCCAATTACCTCAGACTTAATACAGGGGACGAAGTGATGATTTATTTCGTACAAGACCCTCCGAGATACCGCAAGCTAAACGTGGTTGGTATTTATGAAACCGGTTTGGAGGAGTTTGATGAGAAGATCGTCTTCGGAGATTTAGCTCTGATTCGCAGAATTAATAATTGGCCTGATTCACTCGCCGGAGGGATAGAGTTGTTTATAAAAGACATTAGTCAGCTTGAAAGAGCGGAGAATGATCTTTGGAATACACTCGATGTCAGTCTGTATGTAGATAAAGTGACCGACCGATACATTCAGATTTTTGACTGGCTCAATCTATTGAATAGAAATGTTATCATTCTTTTGGTCATCATTTTATTTGTTGCCGGCACGAGCATCATTTCTATTTTACTTATTCTGATTATGGAGCGAACCCGAATGATTGGTTTGCTAAGGGTTTTAGGCGGAGAGATTAAGTTGATCCGGTCCGTTTTTATATGGAATGGCCTTCAACTAATTGTAAAAGGACTTCTTTGGGGTAATGTCATCGGCATTTCACTGGGGCTTATTCAATGTTATTTTGAATTAATTCCTTTGGATGAGGCTACTTACTATATGGATCATGTACCCGTTGAGATTGATATTCCGATTGTTCTCGGGTTAAATTTTCTCATATTGCTTCTCGTCGGATTAACACTTTTTATTCCGGCATCCATTATCAGTCGTGTGAGTCCGGTCAAAGCTATCCGATTTGATTAGCAGACGGGTTGATATTTTTTGAAGAGACTCTTAATCTTCATCTCCGGAATACCAAAAATGGCCTCTCTAAATATGCCTTTAGACATTTTGGAAACGCCTTTGGATCGATCTGTAAAAATGATCGGAATCTCAACAATATTAAAACCATGCTTCCATGCGTTGAACTTCATTTCAATTTGAAAAGCATACCCGATAAAGTTGATATTATTCAAGTCGAGCGTTTTAAAAACACTTGCTTTGTAGCACTTGAACCCGGCAGTGCTATCTCTAAAAGGCATACCGGTGATTATTCTTACATAATAACTCGCAAAAAGACTCATAAGAACCCGCCCTATTGGCCAGTTTATCACGTTCACTCCTTTCACATATCTGGACCCGATTGCAATATCCGTTCCTTTTTCACACGCTTCATGCAGCTTAATTAAATCTTCAGGATTATGTGAAAAATCAGCATCCATTTCACAGATGTAGTCATAGCCTTTCGCAACTCCCCACTTGAAGCCGGTTATGTAAGCAGTACCCAGCCCCAGTTTGCGTGCTCTTTCAATCATGTAAACACGGTGGGGAGACTTCTCCATCTCTTTTTTTACACGCTCCGCAGTCCCGTCAGGCGAAGCATCATCCACCACCAGAATGTCAAAAGAAACAGGAAGGTTAAGCGTGACATTGATAATATCACGAATGTTCGCCTTCTCTTGATAGGTCGGTATGACGACTAATTTCTTTGACATTCAAAATTTTGATACATTCAAATATCCGCAATAATGTTGAAAATTCCTACTATGAAGTATCAAT
>JAPPDO010000433.1 GCA_028821635.1 Ekhidna sp. | reverse complement strand
CTCAAAGAATTGAAGGTGTCAAACAAGCCAAAAGAACCGGCTGACTGTCTGGACGTTAACTCAATGGACTTGCCAGAGGGGGCGTTCATTTTAAAATTAATTAAGCCTCCAAACTGAGTCCCGTATTGCAAAGAAGCAGCTCCACGAACTATCTGGATTTCACGCAACGCCTCTGCGGGAGGGGTATAATAGCTTTCAGGATAACCAAGCACATCGGCACTAATGTCGTACCCATTTTGGCGTGTGTTAAAGTTGGAAGTTCTGTTAGGGTCTAGTCCTCTTCCTCCAATGTTTAGCTGAAGCCCTGCATCAATACCTTCATAGATGTTCAAGCCAACTACTTGTGAGTAGATCTGTCTTGCATTATTGGTGGCTGTGTTGCTTACTATTTGATCCAGTTGTATTACTTCGGATTTTTTGCCGGCATAGATTGCAGTTCCTTCCACGGGTTTTAGGCGACTCAAAGCAAATATTTCCGCTCTTTTTCTGCTTACCACTACCTCCGAAAGTTCCTGTTGAAAGTCTTTCATAGGTATCATGATCTCCTTATTTTCAGTTAGGTTCAATGCTTGTTCTAAGGTCTCGTATTCCAACGACATAATGACAATTCGGTGGAGACCTTTTTGAAGATTTATCAGGCGAAAGAATCCGTCATCATTTGTAGCAGCCCGCTGGCCGGAGTTTCTGTCGTAGATTTCTGCACCTCTGATTGGGCTGCCTGACTCAGCCTCAATGATAGTGCCTGATAAGATCAGTTGTGCTGCCAGAGGCTGTGCAACCAAGAAGCCCAGAAAGAAAACTTTAAATGCCTTTGATTTCATCTTTGAATGATAAAATCCATTTTTTATGAGCAAATGATTGCTTCACTTTTGTTAAATCGACCGAAGGGTCAATAAAAGGCTGACTCCTTCTGCCGTTTAAAGCCACATAGCTCTCTACATACACTTCTACCTCTTTTCCTTTTGTGCTAAAGTAATCACGAAGAAAGTGAGCGTATTCCAGAATAAAATCAGGCTGAAATGCCATCTGCTTTTCCTGAAAGGGAGAGAGAAAGTCACTATTGTTAATATAGAAAGTCTGACCGCTGGTTCGATCAACGATTTTAAAATTTGCGTAGCCTGTCTTTTCCACTAACATCACACGCCAGGAAAACCGAAACCCCTCCTCTGTCCAGAAGAGTTCACCGGGGTAGCACAGATAACGCCACGGAAGCATTAGCTGAATGCTAAAAAAGACAGAAAGTATCATTAATTTCCACTTGGGGGTCGTCCTCTCCAAAGTAGAAATCGGGGAGTAGTTAATCCGAAATAATCTTTTAAAAAAGGTAATAATCTTTTCATGTAAGTTGGCATCAAAGAATATCAATGCACTTACTACCATGATGTAGGGGAACATGCCAATGGGAAACAGAACTCCTGTAAGGAAATGAAAAATAACAACTAATACGAAAGCAAACACTCTGCTTCTTTTCCAAATAAGTAAGAACGGAATCGTAAGGTCATAGATTGCACCGCCCCAACTAAAGGCATAAATTACCCATTCTTTGTGGAGGAAATCCCCTAAAAATGGAATATTGTATTTTCCGGGAAGCCAAATTTTTAGCGGCATTGCGCTGAATAGCCAATCAGAATTCAATTTTGCAAGACCTGCGTAGCAATAAACAATGAATAGAAGCAGTTTAATGCTATTTATCGCCCATGCCGGAACGTACTCAGTGTGCAGCTTTCTCGAATCCCAGGAAAAGTAATCAGCTGCCGGCAGGAAAATCATTAAAAAACTCAGAATGCTGATGAAGTAGTAATGGTTTAGATAAGTAGTTTTATCCATTAGCTCAATATAGGTGAAACTAAGAAAGAATACAGCTATGGATAGTCTGTATTTGAATCCTACGGCCACTGCCACTGCCGCCAATCCGCAAATGATGAAGAGGAGGTAGGTAAAGGGACCCAGAGGTTTGATCCATCCAAAGCCATAATAGGAAAAGAAGAATGTGGGTTCAATGTAAAGTTTCTGAATCCAGCCATTTGCCCAAAAACGTACAATGCTTAGGAGCATCATGACACCAAAAAAAATACGAAAGCCTGCCAGCGGGGCAGCCTTTCTTTTGCTTTCTATCCACGATACTGCCTCCACAGTTCAGTCTCCGTCTGCATCCACGTAGTCTACTCTGATATTAAGGGCTTGGAGCATGTCTACCTTTAGGTTTATAACATTTTTTTGCAGCTCATCATACGTTTCCAACATCAATGAGTTATCCATTACTACCTGTTTGTTAAAGCTATCGGAAAGAGAAGAAGCCTTATCCTTTGCTGCATCAAACTGAGCGTTGATAGCCTGTGCCATGTTCTCACCACGGGTTAGCGTGTTTAAAAATTGAAGATAGGCTGCCAGGCTTTCGCCATTCGCTCCATTGAAAAAATCAATCATAGCCTGAAGTGCTGCATCAAACAATACTTTTGAAGAGCCGCTGTACACGCCCTCCGCCTTTTCCGGTAGTTTGCTTCCTGAGAATACACCTGCCGGAATGCCGATCTTCCCCGCACGCAAGTGTTTTTCATAATAGAAGATGTAATCATTAACCAGTTTATTTACCGATGAGGTTGCCTCGGAACCATCATTTTCAACGAAGGTATCCCTGTAACCATTTCTCCAGTCTAAAAACACCGTCTCCGCCAGCATTTTCAACCTTGCACTCAGGTCTTTCAGATATGTTTGATACCTGACATCCGAGAAAAGGGAGATGATTTCCTGGTCTGAACTTTTTATCCCATAAATCAAGTACTCAATGGCCGGAAAACCTTGTTCATCTTGCTTACTCACAGAAGTAAGATCATAGGATTCGGCCATGATCGCAGCCTCTAAACTTGCTGTATCTGTTGGATATATATTTGTATAGTTGAGCAGTGTGATTTCTTCTGCTTTCCCTATTTCATACATTCCTACCTTCTGCCAGGCAAGATTTGCAGTGAGCCAGGAAGACCTGACCGTAGCGAGTGTCTCCGTAGAAGGAGAGGAAATGAATGAACCGACATCCCGATCCAGTTGGTTCAAACGGGTAAGGTATGCCTGATATCCGGGAACGATGAGGTTATCCGCCCAGTTTGCAAGCATTTTCTGACGGTCAAAATTATCAGTGTTCTCATCCGGATCCTCCTCAGAACAACCCACCGGAACGACCATCGTAATTACAAAACAGACAACTAAGAATAAATTCAACTTCTTCATATAAATGCTTCTTTTAAGCCCGCAAGCGGGATGATTAAATAATTCTTGCAGTTCAGTTATTTTTTCTCAATTAGCTTCCTGCTTCATCCACAGTGAATGAAAACGGAATCGCAATCTCACCTGAAATTTTATCCAGTGTAGCCGGCATTACATCCCATAAGCCGTTGTTACCGTCACCCATCAGACGTTTAAGCATTGTCTTAACTTCCGAGTTTGAGAAATAAGGTGAGTTGCTTTCCGGTCGCCTCGTAAATTGAAGGCTGTAAATAAATCCATAACCTTCAGATAAATCATGAAAAACGGAGGCACGGTCAGTTGTGCCTGCTTCAAGACCTGCCTTACCTTGCTGTAAGTAGTAGACGGCTCTGATGGCAACTACTTCCGATATTTTCTCTCTGATAATATCTGCCTGTGTGTCCCTAGCAGTGTAGTCTCCCGCCACAATCGCTGCCCTGCCCGATTTGAATGCTTGATAAATCTCATCGGCAATCCCTTTAAAATCATCATCACCCTCAACTCTGCCTATGTACTTGTTCAGAAAGCTGTCATCAGACCCTATCGTCCGGTTAGGGTCTGCCGGATTCGCTGAAGTGCCGTAGGCATATCCGTATGCCTCATCCCACTTATGCTCCATATTTGTGTAAGCTTTCCCTTCTACAAGCCTTCCGGCATCATTGTCTTCCCTGTTCGTCCCTGCCTCCAAAACAGAGGTACTTAAATAATTATTTAGCATCTGATCAACCATCAATGCCCCAATCAGTCCTTTGTTGAATGCCTGATTCAATTCTAATCCCTGCGCATTAATATACCGAGTGGACCCGCCGCCTGCCTCCTGAATAAATCCCGACTGGCCTGCGCTTGCTTCCGTCTCCCAATTGGGAAATACCTCTTTAACCTGATCAGCAATCCAACT
>JAPPDO010000444.1 GCA_028821635.1 Ekhidna sp. | reverse complement strand
AGTAAATGAAGAGACGCTGGAAAGACTAAAACCTTACTTACAACTGTGATCGAATGCAAAAGGTCTTGAAATCATATCTGCGCAGGTTAAGCAACCTCTCCGGAAATAACAGGTCGCTTCTTCTTTTGCGTCTCCTCAAGGATCAACTCATAGACCTGCATCATTTTGATTTTGCGGGCGGCAAGCCAAGTTTTGCCATCCTTCAGCAGCTTATCTCTCAGCAAAAAAAAATATTTCTCTGCGATGAAGTAGACAGCAGAAGCAAAATAGCTAATGAATTAAGTAAAAAGTTAAAGAAAATTCAGCGCATCGAAAGATTCATATTCGAGGAGCGCGGGGCGAAAGACCTCTACGTTGGATGGCCCTTCATAAAGGGAAAATTTTCCGATGATTCGACGGTGAGATGTCCTCTGCTGTTTATCCCTGTTGCTATTCAGAAGGAAGATAATCAATGGTTTCTTGAAAGAAGGTCTGAGGTAAACACAACCTTTAACAAAACGTTTTTACTCGCCTATTCTTACTACAACGATGTTCCGGTAGATGAAAACCTTGTGGAGACAGTCATTGATGAGTATGATAAAGACAGCACCGTCTTTCGCACTCAACTATATGAACTACTCAAGGGTAGTGGTGTTGAAATAGACTTTAACAGAGACAATTTTTCTGATAAACTTCATCTTTTTGAAACTAAGACCAAGTCGCAGTTAGAATTAGACGAAAAGACAGGCAGGCTGAAACTGTATCCTCAGGCCGTGCTTGGAATCTTTCCTCAATCCGGCTCCTACTTAGTCCCCGACTATGTCAAACTCATAGAGAGCGGCCAATTTGAAGACCTTGAAGATTTTTTCTCAAGAAAGACCAATAATCAGGATAGAAATCAACTGGCACTCTTTGATAAGGTAAACGAGGAGAACACTTTTACTCCTTTTCCATTGGACGCTTACCAGGAGCATGCTCTCAAGGAAATAAAAAAGGGTAATTCGGTGGCTATACAAGGGCCTCCGGGCACCGGGAAGTCCCAACTTATCAGTAATCTGATATGTGATTTTATTGCAAGAGGGAAGAATGTCCTGCTAGTATGCCAAAAAAAGGCTGCGCTGGATGTGGTTTATTCCCGATTGGTGGAAAAGGAAATGCACGATTTCGTAGCACTGGTTCATGATTTTAAAAATGATCGAAAGCCTATTTATGAACAGATAAACAGGCAAATAGAGTCAATTGAAGTTTATGAAAAGAAAAATAATAGCCTTGATTCTATCCAATTGGAGAGACGGTTTCTACAGGCCAGTCGCAGAATCGATCAAATAGTGGAGGAAATGGAAGAGTATAGGGAAGCACTATTTGATGAGGGAGAATGTGGCAAATCAATAAAGGAACTCTACCTCACCAGCAGTCCGGACATGCCAAACTTTAGCATGAATCTGGAGTGTCGTTCGTTCCACTTTTCAACTATCAATGAAACGCAAAGAAAATTTACAAATTATTTAAACTACTTTGAAAGATTTGAAAAAAAATCTCACTTTTGGACAAAAGGGCCGTCTTTTTCCCAGTTTATGTCTCGGGATTTGGTTCATATTCTAAAGGTGCTGACCGAGATAAAGACTTTTGACCAAAAAATACAAAATGAGTCAAAAAGTTTCTCTTCATTATTAATAGATTTTGATACGTCTCACTACCTCTCAGACAAGCTCCCTGAGTTAAGAAGCTTAATAGAGGGGCTGAAAGAGCACGTAATTTTTAAGGTTTACCAACAACTTCATGATATCCCCCCGACTGAAGACTTAAACTGGCTGACTCAAACCGGACGAGTCATAATGTCTTGCTTTAGAGGTCCGGGAGTGGAGAGTACCATCCCGTCAGCACAATTGGGCAGATTTCAAGAAATATTGAGATCGGCCACAAAAGCACGAAAAAATCCGTTCAGTTGGATAAAATGGCAACTCTTCTCGAAGGAGAAAATCTTTTTGAAAAGAGTTTTGGTGGCTAACGGACTGAAAAGTAATAAAAGAGGATTTAATACATTGGTAACCCTTGTTGATAACAGATTAAACTTTGAACACTCCGTATCCTTAATTAAGGAAAACCCCTGGCTGCATAACTTCCCCCAAAGCTTTAGAAAAATTGATCTACAGGACTGGTTCTATTGGCAGAAAATGGGACTGAACATGTATTCAGTAGCACAAACTGTTAGAACTCTAAACGATCTAATTCCGGTTTCCAAAAAAACCTATTCTTCCTACATGGAAGGACTACAGGCCACTATCAGATTGGTTGAAAAAGTTCCTAAGAAGCTCAAAACGTGGGCTAAATACGTAAATATCCATCAGGTAAGAGCATTGGTCCTGGAGAAGGAAAATCCTAAACAATTAGAAAGAATACTCAAGAAAGATTTTGATGCAATCTGTGCATATCATAAACTAAAGGACTCATTGACTTCTGAGGAGCGAAAGGTACTGGATGAGATGACATCAACTTCAGGCACCGTTCAACAGGCGATGGGAATTTTCAACAACAGCATCGCACTAGCCTGGATTAATCACATTGAATCTAAGTATCCTAATCTTCGTGATGTATCCTCAGGCAGGCTGGATAAATTAGCAGAGGAGCTAAGAGATCACATAGAATCAAAACGCTTAGCCAGCAAGGAAATTCTTCTGCTCAAATCAAGAGAAAAAACCTATGAAAATGTTGAGTACAATCGACTCAAAAATCGGGTGACCTTTAGAGACCTACAGCATCAGGTAACTAAAAAACGACGAATTTGGCCCATCAGAAAAGTAATAAATGAATTTAGTGATGAGCTTTTTACGCTCCTCCCATGTTGGATGTGTTCCCCTGAAAGTGCCTCAGCAATTTTCCCCATGCAGGAGATTTTTGACCTTGTAATCTTTGATGAAGCCTCGCAGTGTTTTGTGGAGCGAGGTATTCCGGCAATGTATCGGGGAAAGCAAATGGTTATCACCGGAGATTCCATGCAGCTTCAGCCCAATGATCTCTACAGAGTCAGATGGGAAGATACGGAAGATAGCACTGCTGAACTCGAAATCGACTCATTGCTAGACCTGACAAAGCACTACCTGCCCGAAGTAACACTTTCAGGACATTACAGAAGTAAATCCCTTGAATTAATTGATTTTTCAAATAAGCATTTTTACAAAGGAAAATTGAGACTTCTACCGGATTACGATCATATTAACAAACCTGAACCGGCAGTTAACTTCATCAAGGTAAAAGGAAAGTGGGAGGCAGGATGTAATGTGCCGGAGGCACAGATGGTTGTCAAGCTTACATTAGAAGTCATAAAAAAAAGCCCAGAAAAGAGTATTGGAATTGTAACATTCAACTATCGACAGCAGGAATACATCCTTGATTTATTAGAGGAAGTGTCAATCAAAAGAAATACGATAATTCCCTCATCTTTGTTTGTCAAAAACATAGAAAACGTTCAGGGAGACGAGCGGGACATCATCCTGTTTAGTATTACCTATGCGCCGGACGAGCAGGATAAAATAAAACTACAGTTTGGCAGCTTAAATCTGGAGGGCGGAGAAAACAGGTTGAATGTAGCTGTAACCCGAGCCAGAGAGAAAGTTATCGTGGTAAGCAGCATTGTGCCTCAAGAATTAAAAACAGGTGATACGAAAAATGAAGGCCCCAAACTGCTAAAAAAGTATTTGGAATATGCCTGGAGTGTCGCCAATCGGAAATGGAAACCTCATATTCCCGAACGGGGAGAACATCATACAGACTGGTATCTTAGGAGGAAGCTGGAAAAGTTGAAGTTTGAGGGGATTGAAAACTATACCATTTCCATGGATTTCCCTTTTGCAGACCTCTCCGTGAAAATAAAAGATGTTTACTCAGGACTGATTTTGACTGATGACGAGCGTTATTTTCAGGCACTTTCACCTAAGCAAATTTACGGATTCCAACACTTCCACCTGACCATGAAGCACTGGCCGCATATTCGGTTCCATAGCAGAGAGTATTGGCTTGACGAAGAAGAAACACAGGAAAAGCTAAAGCATTTTATCCTTTTAAATCAAAATTAAGTTGGATATATCCAGTCGTCCCTACGTGTCGTTTGAGTTTTGCGAATCCGTAACTTTTGGAAAGTTCAAAACTTTCCAAAAGTTCCTTTACCC
>JAPPDO010000204.1 GCA_028821635.1 Ekhidna sp. | reverse complement strand
TCCGAGCCTTTACCTCTTTCCATTAACGTGGCAGATGCGTGGGACTCCACCCCTGCGTTCAGTCCTGACGGCACCTCCCTTTATTTCTCTTCCACCAGATCGGATGGCTACGGCGGGGCTGATCTATACGTGGCGAAAGTGAATCGAAGAGGCAGATGGGTTGATGTAAGAAATCTTGGACCTGAAATCAACACAACAGGAGATGAGGTCTTCCCCTTCGTTGGAAAAGATGGCAGCCTTTACTTCTCTTCGAACGGTCATCCGGGCTTTGGTAAACTAGACCTCTTCAAAGCAACCCGAGAATCCGGAAAAGTAACAGTTGAAAATCTGAGTAAACCAATGAACTCCCCTGCTGATGATTTTGGTCTTTTTCAATTTGACTTAACCAGAGGTTTCTTCTCTTCCAATAGGAAGGGTGGTCAGGGAGATGACGACATTTACACGTTTGTAAATGATAACCCCGACGTGAAGGTAGTTAACTATTTCCTTACCGGTGTTACTGTGACAACAGACGACGGAGGGAATGAAATCATCCTCCCCAATACCAAAGTAAGGCTTACGGCAGATGACGGAACGTTGCTTGATGAGTCATTTACAGGAGCCGAGGGTCAATTTAACCTGAGAGTTTATCCTGAGGAGCATTATGACTTAATAAGTGAAAAAACAGACTATTTCACCGTTAGAAAAGATTTCACTATGATTGGAAAGTCAGTAGATAAAAAAACACTCACCGAACCGGTTACAGACATTACCTTTGAGACAAAGATTATCATGGAACCTATCGTCATTGAAAAACCGATTGTCTTGAACAATATTTATTACGATTTTAACAAGGCAAACATCAGACCTGACGCTGCCATTATTCTGGATAGCTTAGTGCAGATCATGAATGACAATCCGGAGATTTACATTGAATTAGGATCGCATACGGATGCGCGTGCATCAGATGAATTTAACATGGACCTTTCCCAAAGAAGAGCGACCTCCGCCGTGAATTACATCATTAATAACGGCATTGCAAATGAAAGAATTACTGCAAAAGGCTATGGTGAATCGCAGCTTATCATCAGAAATGCACAGAATGAGGAGCAGCATCAAATAAATAGAAGGACGGAATTTAAAGTGCTGAGTTACAATCCCCGCAATCGTAATGCCGACCTTCCTCCCGAAGAGGAGCCCGTTGATGAGTATGATCGATTCTTTCAGAATAACGTGGATGAAGATCAATAAATCGGTCGCCTTAAAAAGTAAATTGCATGGCTGACCGCTACACTCGACGGGGAGTATCTTCTGAAAAGAAGGATGTTCATTACGCCATCAAAAACCTTGACGAGGGCCTCTTCCCTAGAGCTTTTTGCAAAATCGTTGAAGATACTTCCGGTGATCCTACCTATTGTACCATCATGCACGCAGACGGCGCAGGGACTAAATCTTCATTGGCCTATATCTACTGGAAGGAGACGGGAGATTTGGATGTGTGGAAAGGGATCGCTCAAGATGCCGTTGTCATGAATGTGGACGACCTGCTATGTGTTGGCTGCACTTCAGATATTCTGCTTTCTTCCACAATAGGTCGAAACAAAAGGCTTATCCCGAGAGAAGTTATCGCTGCAATTATCAACGGCACCGAGGAGGTGCTTCAGACATTAAGAGATCATGGAGTAGAGATCAAATCAACTGGGGGGGAGACTGCTGATGTCGGGGATTTAGTTAAAACAATCATCGTGGACAGCACAGTCATTGCAAGAATGAAGCAAAGCGAAGTAATTGACAATGCAAACATTCAGGCCGGCGACCTCATTGTAGGCTTATCTTCTTACGGCCAGGCAAGCTATGAACAGGAGTATAACGGAGGGATGGGCAGCAATGGTCTTACCTCTGCAAGGCATGATGTTTTTAAGAAGACGTATAGAGAAAAGTATCCGGAGAGCTTTGACTATGGGGTGCCTGCTGATTTAGTCTATAGCGGATCGAGAAAACTGACAGACAAGGTCAATGGAGTTCCCTTAAATGTAGGAAGACTGGTACTCTCCCCTACGCGGACATACGCTCCGATTATCCGGTCGATACTGCGAGAAATGCGATCTGAAATTCATGGGATAGTGCATTGTAGTGGGGGAGGTCAGACTAAAGTGCTCCACTTCGTTGATAAGCTAAGAATAATTAAAGATGAACTGCTTCCCACTCCCCCTCTTTTTAAAATGATTCAGTCCGAGAGTGGTACGGACTGGAAAGAGATGTATAAAGTTTTCAACATGGGGCATCGAATGGAAGTCTATGCCTCCGAAAAATCCGCAGATAAATTAGTTGAAATTTCCAAATCATTCAACGTTCAGGCTCAGATCATTGGTCGTGTGGAGCCTTCTGATAAAAAGGAGTTGATCATTAGGTCTCCTTACGGTCTATTTAAGTATTGAACAACATTAGAAAATACAGGGATAAAATTGCTATTTGTCATTCAGAAAGAAAAAGTATTCACTTATATTTAAAAAATGAAGAATGAGAATAAAATTATTGAGTTACTGGCGGAGAGCCTTCAACGGCAAGATAGACATGAAGATATACTAAGAGAACAGCAAGATATATTAAAGAAAATTTTAGAAATTCAGGAGAAGTTAGCTGATCAACTTCATCGAATGAATGACCACCTGCTTACTAAGCAGGAAAAGATGGAAGATAGAATTTCCAGACTTGAAGATAAAGTTTTCAAAGGGTAGTCGTCACCAAGAAGGATTGATCTATATTTAAGGAATGAAGAATGAGAATAAAATTGTTGAGTTATTAGCAGAAAGTCTTCAAAGACAGGATAGGCAGGAAGATATACTAAACAGACAAGAAAATTTATTAAAGGAACAGCAAAATATATTAAAGAAAATTTTAGAAATTCAGGAGAAGTTAGCTGATCAATTTCATCGAATGAACGAACATCTGCTAACTAAGCAGGAAAAGATGGAAGATAGAATCTCCAGACTTGAAGACAAGGTTTTCAAAAGATAGCTGTAAGCCGGGGCTAATAAAAAATCTAAATAATCTGCAAGGTTGATAATCTCCTGATGAATAAGAGATATCTGTATTTAATTAAAATGCTGCTAATTACACATAGATAAGCGATTAAATAGCAGATACAAAGAGTATTCCATCATCTCTTTTGATTTCGAGTAATATTTGGTTTTCTGCCTGAAACGAGCTAAATAGTGCCTTATCATACTATTCAATCCCTCAATACTAAAACCTTTGCATAAACAATCTGACTTTTTTGTCTTCAGGTTTTGTGACCGCCTCTTAAAATTTGTCCCTCATCCACTTTTCTCTGACCCTCCTTCACCGCATATCCTGATTAAATCTATTTTCTTAAATCCCTTTTGCCACCTCACCTCATTATTAGACACACCTCTCACCTACTACCACTAAGCTCGGACTACTCTTCAGATTATGGACGATAGCTTCTAATACATACTGACTATGTGTCTTTGCTATACCTAAATACCTGCATGTGCCTGAACTAAACCACCTCTTCATACTCCCAAAGGTGCGCTCTACTTTACACCACTGCTTACTGATCAACATATTGCACCTCTTTTGCCAATGCGTCACAACAGGATGTCGTGGTATGCCCTGTGCTGCACACAATGCTTAGCTTTATGACTTTGGATGAAGAGATCATTGGCTTTATGAGGGATATCGGTTAAACTGGTATCTACTTTTGCTTCTCCTCGTTTTACAATAGTGTCTTTAGCTTTTCATTACCCGTTGATCTTAGCTAATAAGTCATCAAAAGCACCTTTGGTGCTTAACTCTCGAGAGCGGCTTAATACACAATAGTCGGGCACTTCATCTGCTAATTTTCAATTGGCAAAAAAGTATGGTTAAGAGGTTTTCGTTCACCATATCCTCTAAATTTATATCACTTAAATCGTACCGGATACCTATCAAAAGCATCTTAAATAATAGAAGCCTTGGATAGGCTTCCTGCTCTTTTTTGGACTTTCCCCGACGGTAGACTTTATCAATGTCACTTGATCGTGGGATCCAGTATATCAGGGTATTGATCGCTTTGAATAAGGTGCTTTTGCGTGTGCGACGGCTGCCGTCCTCATCACTAAAACTGGTATAGGAAGAACTTGATTTAAAGCTAATCCCTCAAATTATAACTGTTGAG
>JAPPDO010000167.1:947-4193 GCA_028821635.1 Ekhidna sp. | reverse complement strand
CTATCTTTGTATTCTGTTTCAAAAATATGCAAACAGAGCCGATCAATTTCAATGATACCCAAACCGCTTTTGCTTACAAAAGTACAAAAGAGTTAAAGCTATCTCATTTTGTTTTCTCCACTATGGGCAGGCCATGGATGGCAGCTACAGGCACACGATTAACCTCCTTCGCTTTAAGAGCAAGGCTGCCGATAAAAGGACTAATAAAAGGGACGTTATTTAGTCAATTTTGCGGAGGGGAGTCCATCGAGGACTGTCGAAAGACGATAGATGCACTTGCATCTGAAAATGTGCATACCATTCTGGATTATTCAGTGGAAGGATTGAAAAATGAAGAAGGCTATGAGGATGTTAAAAAAGAATCGCTGAGGGTCGTTGAGTTTGCAGAGAAGAACAAAAACATTCCATTCTGTATCCTGAAGCTATCAGGTTTAGGCCCCACCTCAATTATGACGAAGGCACAAAATGATGAGCCTTTAACTGAGATGGAAAAGACAAGGCTATTCCACTGCGAACAGCGAGTGGATGAGGTCATTTCAAAAGTCAGTGAAAAAGGTTTAATGTTGATGATTGATGCGGAAGAATCATGGTTTCAACATTTCATTGATGGCGTAGCTTATCGAATGATGGAGAGATACAACAAGGAGCGTCCTGTTGTATTTAATACCTATCAAATGTATCAGCACGATATGCTCAGACGTTTGCAGCAAGCAATTAAGAAGGCTAAAGAAGCCAACTTTCACCTTGGTGCCAAACTGGTGAGGGGGGCTTACATGGAGAAAGAAAGAGAGCGGGCAAAAGAGAAAAATTATCCTTCTCCGATTCATAAAAATAAAGAAGGTGTGGATAAGGACTACGACGAAGCACTCAAACTTTGCATGCTTAACATTGAGAAAATGGGGGTTTGTGTAGGAACTCACAATGAGGCATCTTGCAATAAGATGGTAAGGATGATGGAAGAGCAAGGTATTTCGAGCGATGATGATCGCATATATTTCGCACAATTACTAGGAATGAGTGACAACATCTCCTTCAAGTTAGCAGACCTGAAATATAACGTAGCAAAATACGTGCCCTACGGACCTGTTGAGAAAGTGCTTCCATACCTGTTCAGGAGGGCCGAAGAGAATACTTCTATCGCAGGTCAAAGCAGTAGGGAATTAAGTCTGGTAGAAAAAGAAATAAAAAGACGAAAACAACAGATATAAAGTGAATGCAGCTAAGTGAACAAGAACTTCTAAGAAGAAAATCAAGAGAAGAGCTAATCGCAATGGGGATAGACCCCTACCCCGCCGAAACCTTTGAGGTGAATGTAACCGCTAATCACATTAAAAAGAATTTTGACAGCCACCCTAATGACTATGCTAATCTTTCCATAGCCGGACGTCTTATGTCCAAGAGGGTTATGGGTTCAGCTTCATTTGCAGAGATTCAGGATTCCAGTAGTCGTATCCAGATTTACATCAGAAGAGATGATATCTGCGGGGGAGAAGATAAAACCCACTACAATGAAATCTTCAAAAAAAAGATGGACATCGGTGACATTGTAGGGATTAAAGGCTATGCTTTCAAAACTGAAGTAGGAGAAATATCAATCCACGTCACAGACTTAAAGCTATTAAGCAAATCGCTGAAACCACTCCCCATAGTGAAGGAAGTAACGGATAATGAGGGAAATAAAAGGACTTATGATGCCTTTACCGATCCTGAGCAGCGTTACCGTCAGCGTTATTTGGATTTAATCGTAAATCCCAAGATTCGGCAGACCTTTATTCAGCGGACGAAGCTGATCAATTCCATAAGAACGTTTCTTACAGACAGGGGCTATCTGGAGGTGGAGACCCCCATTCTACAGCCAATTCATGGAGGTGCGGCAGCGAGGCCATTCAGAACGTATCATAATACACTGGATATGACCCTTTATTTGCGAATTGCAGATGAGTTGTATTTAAAACGGCTTATTGTCGGTGGATACGATGGGGTGTTTGAGTTTGCAAAAGACTTCAGAAATGAAGGAATGAGCCGATTCCATAATCCGGAGTTTACGCTAATGGAACTATACGTTGCCTACAAGGACTACCATTGGATGATGGATGCGATGGAGGAGATGACTGAGAAAGTGGCGATAGAACTTCACGGAGATACTAAAGTTCAGGTAGATGAGCATGTTATTGACTTTAAGCGTCCCTGGAAGCGATTTACCATGTTTGAAGCCATTAAGCATTTTACTGATATTGATATTGCGGAAATGGATGAAGAGGAACTTAGAATAACAGCAGAAAAACTGGAAGTACCTCTGGATGAAGCAATGGCGAAAGGAAAAATAATTGATGAGATCTTTGGAGCAAAGTGTGAACCGCAGTTAATCCAGCCTACTTTCATTACCGACTATCCAATAGAAATGTCACCACTAACTAAGAAACATCGGTCTAAAGAAGGACTGGTAGAACGTTTTGAGGCCATTTGTAATGGGAAAGAAATCATGAATGCCTACTCAGAGATCAACGACCCGATAGACCAAAGGGAACGATTTGAAGAGCAGTTAGAACTCAGCAAAAGAGGAGACGACGAAGCCATGAAGTTGGATGAAGATTTCTTGCGGGCATTGGAGTTTGGAATGCCGCCAACGGCTGGGGTTGGAATTGGAATTGACCGATTATCTATGATTATGACCAATTCAAACTCTATTCAGGATGTAATCTTCTTCCCTCAGATGAAACCGGAAATAACGTCGCAAACAGCAGAACTAAGTGACGATGAGGAGAAGGTCTTTGAGAAACTGAAGAAAGCAGGTAAAATGCGGTTGGACGACCTAAAAGAAAAATCCGGCTTATCCAATAAAAAATGGAACAAAGCCATCAAAGCCCTAACCCGAGGAGGTTTTGCAAAAGTGAAGAAGACGGACGAAGAGTTATTTGTAGAGGTGGACTAATTTTAAACAGCGTTGTTACCGTGCAAGACTCGTATAAGACGGTAAGGTTATCAGATAAAAGTCTAGCCGAGACCCATATACACAAGAAAGCCCAACGGATGCCGGGCTTGCAAAAACTTAATGTATCGTTTTTTACTCAGAAAGGGTAATCGTTCGTTCCACAACATTGAAAGGACCTTCTATCAGATTTCCTTCAGCATCAATCAATTCCAGTTTAATGGTATTTTCACCCATTGGCATACCTTCGATATAATAAGGTACCCACTCTTCAATCATAAATTCATTGCCATTGATCGTTGCTTTTACCTTGTTTC
>JAPPDO010000167.1:0-937 GCA_028821635.1 Ekhidna sp. | reverse complement strand
AAATGGCCTCATTCAACAGGTAAAAGTCAAGCATTACCTTTGCTGTATCGGCTCCGGTATACGTCCCTTTTGGCCTGCTGTAGAATAAATGAGGAGCGGTGAGGTCTGCCCCGGACGGTGTCACGTCTCCCACGGTAATGTTCTCAATATAATAAGCCCCCTCGCTTTTTACACTTTCATGATACGATCTTGAAAGAAAAGCCAAGACAACGTAATTCCCCGCCTCAAGCTGATCCGATATATCAGACATATAATGAGCAGCATAAGGCCCATTATTTACAATGTAATGGATATGCTGTCCTTTTTCTGAATTGGCGATCCCTCTGACTGCTGCGTCAGAAGTCTGAACTCCCAACGCATAATTTTGGACATCAAAGCCGTAATTGAGCGTATAAAGAGTATCCGTCTGCTTGATAGACAAGTCATTTTTTGTCAGCATAGCCTCAGGATACTCCGGTGAAGCCGGGGCCTTGGTTAAAGTAATACCTGCGACAGCTTTTTCAGAAACCTCCGTCTTTTCAGCAGCAGCTTCCTGATTATTTCCTTGTTGAGAAGTGCAAGCAAAAGCCAACAATCCCGTTACGAGTAATAATATTAAATTATTTGAGTTCTTCATTATGTGAATCTTTGTGAAATTTGGTTAAAATTAACTAAGTCAAGCTTTACAACAAGAAAAAAAACCAAGATTTTTGAGTTTTTTAAATTTCTCGAGACCTTTGCATAAATAATTTAGTTCCTGTCATCGCTTTGTATTCTTTGTGGTTAAACCTTTATTAGTTCGTTCGCCACTACCGGATTAGATAAATAAAAAAAAAAATCGAAAAAACATTTGCATCTTTAACTAATTGTTTTACCTTTGAGCCATAATTAAAATTTAAATCGTTAATCTAATGGAAAAGTTACCGAATCCAAACATTTCGCAGGTGAAACCCGAAAT
>JAPPDO010000428.1 GCA_028821635.1 Ekhidna sp. | reverse complement strand
TTATCAGACTTGTCCAACTGCTGCCGTCGCGTTGAGTAAGATCATCATCTATTATCATAGTCTGCATTTGGTCTGATACAAATGAAAACTCGTCTTCAAAAGGAATACATTTTCCGTCAATAACTGAACATACCTGATAGAAGTAGCTTCCTGCAATGGTAAAATCATCTTTGAGGATTTTAATCTTTTGCCTGAATAAACCCTTCTTTTTAAAATAGGTGTATTCTCCTTCCCAGAGCGAATCATATTTCTTCTTTGGGTTTATTGGCTTTATCTTTCCAATAAGTTCAAAGGAACCATCTACATCGAAGTTAAATTCTGTTATCATAGGCCCGAGTTCCGAATCAAAATCTGAGGAGTACAGATACCAGTCATTGTCTATTTCCGCTTCAAAACTCAATACTATCTCATCGCCTGCTTTGAGGGAGTTATCTGAAAGATTTACTTTCCATTTTATCGGTTTTAAGACCTGCGAGAAAACAACCAAGCCTAAGCATCCAAGGGAAACCCCAAAAATAATTATTTTTTTCATTGATTATCTTTCTTCATCTTAGTAAAAATCTGGTAAAAGTAAGAAATCGTTTCAATACCCCTGTAATAATTGAAAAGTCCGTAACTTTCATTGGGAGAGTGGATGGCATCCTCCTGAAGTCCGAATCCCATCAGAATGGAATCTGTTCCCAACTCTTTTTGGAAGAGTGCAACGATTGGGATGCTTCCTCCCTCTCTCGTTGGAATGGGTTCTTTGCCCCATGTTTTTTCCATTGCTTTAGCCGCAGCTTTGTATCCGATAGCGTTTGTGGAGGTTACAGTCGCTTCTCCCCCATGGTAGGGTGTTACCTTAACTTTTACGTAGTCGGGAGCAATCTTCTGAAAGTGTTTGGCAAATAATTGCGTAATCTCCTCACTGCTTTGGTTTGGCACTAAACGCATGGAGATTTTTGCATACGCCTTGGAAGGGAGTACGGTTTTGGCACCTTCACCGGTATATCCTCCCCAGATGCCATTTACATCCAGTGTAGGGCGGATGCCTGTACGCTCAATCGTCGTATATCCTTCCTCCCCTTTTTCTGAATTAATCTCCAGGTCATTTTTAAAGGTATTCAAATCGAAAGGCGTGAGGTTCATTTTATCTCTATATTCTTGGGAGAGCATTTCAACTTTATCGTAAAATCTCGGAATAGTAATCTCACCTCTTTCGTTTTGCAGTGAGGCAATCATCCGGCAAAGCGTATTGATTGGGTTTCCTACTGCTCCTCCAAAGGTACCCGAATGAAGGTCTCTGTTTGGACCGGTTACTTCAACTTCCACATAGCTGAGACCTCTCAGCCCGACAGTGATAGAAGGTGTATCGTTACTGATAATATGCGTGTCTGATATGAGGATAACATCTGCTGCGAGTTTTTCTTTATTCTGCGCCACAAATACTGCCAAGCTGCCGGAGCCTATCTCTTCTTCACCTTCAATCATAAACTTAACGTTGCATGGGAGGCTATCGGTTTTGATGAGTGCTTCGTATGCTTTTACGTGCATATATGTCTGACCCTTGTCATCTGCTGATCCTCGGGCGAAGATTTTCTCATCCTTTACCATAGGTTCAAATGGCGGTGAATCCCATAACTCATAAGGATCAGCGGGTTGAACATCATAATGTCCATAGATCAGTACCGTTGGGAGCGCAGGGTCAATAATGCGCTCGGCATACACAATGGGATGCCCCCCTGTTTCACAAATCTCTACCTCAGTGTCTAAGTCTTCAAATCGGTCTTTTAAGAACTCAGCAGCCTCTCTGACCTTATCTTTAAATTTTGAATCTGCACTTACCGAAGGGATTCTCAGCAAAGCCAGCAACTCATCAAGAAATTTGTCTTTGTTTTCTTTAATATAAGCTAATGTGCTCATGGAGTTGATTTTTGCAAATTTAATGGAAACGATACGGGTGTGAATTTAGTGAAGGATTAAGGATTAAAATCCAAAGCCATCGTCATCTTCCTTTTCAATCGTTTCAAAATTTTCGTCTTCTACATCAATCTCATCCGGGAACACAAGATTGTAAGGTTCCTTGATTTCAAAATAATTTAGTCGAAAGTCGTTAATGAATTTCAATGTTTCATTTTCTGTGCCTAGTGCAAGGATTAACTCTTCAGGGCGTGCATTTTCGACATTCGATTTTGATCGTATCTCTTCGTTGAACTTAACATTGGAGGAGTAAAGCAGCAGCTGATTTTTAGTATATCCAACATAATACCAAACTCCCGGTGCCCCCTGAAGAAACAAGCTGATTGCATCAGTGCCCGTCTCATCCTTTTTGATTTCCAGAAATCCGTCCAGTTTTGCGTTGATATCACTTTGATAAATATTTGAAATCCCCAATTTGCTGGTACTGTACCATGCCTTTTGTTTCTTATCCCAATTCATTTTTACTCCCGATACAAAGAGCGGCATCTCTAACGATTTATCAACTGAGGCAAGAGACACATAATTTTTTAGGCTGGATTCTTCGTAGGCTCTAGTAGATTCTTCGTTAAGATAATTCGATAATTTATACAGCAGGCTAACTTTTGATATATCGTTTGCGACCGGAGGCCCCATTCTTTGAATGATGTTCATCAGATCATCGGCCATCACGTCCATCGCGGTTCTCGGAACACTCATATCCAACGAAAACATCGCATCTATGGAGTACACTGATGTCTCGCCGTTTCCAACACCAAGAATTGAAGATTTCATTTTTAATTGACTGTTGAGCGGACTGATAAACTCGGCTAATCCTTCAAATATCAAGTCCTTCGTCGCATCATTATAAATCATCGTAGTACCGGCATAACTCTCCCCATTTGTTTTACTTGGTGTTTCAATACGATAGGTTTTTATCGAATCATCAAAGGTCAGCATCCCTGCTGCCCTGAAGAAGTCGTGGTCTGAGAAGTTTTCCTTATTGTTAATGAAGGTAAAGTAAAGATTATCCTCCGGATTTTTATGAATGCCGGCTACTACGAGAGACCCATCGTCAAAAGTCACCTCTTCATTGATTGGTACCCGAACATCCTCTTCCCCTGCCTTCCGTTTAAACGCTACCCAACGATCATAGTTTGGGTCTGAAAACATAGGTTTTAAATTGCCGTCCAGTTCCAAAGTAGGTTTTGAGGCGTACATCGTTACTGACCCTTTATAAAAAAATCCGGGAGCAATGATCAAGTTCTGGCTTTCTGTTACCTCTCCTCCGGATACCGTCATTGTCCTCGTTTGAACTCTCCCCTTCTTATCGGGCTTCCCAACCGGAGCATCTCGTAGTTCAAAGCTGTCGAATCGGACATCAAAAGTGTCCTTGCCGATGATCTGCTTATAAAAGGCACTGCCCTCAAACTTATTTCTTGAGATTATTCTAATTTGTGCCCGATCCAGATAATGATACCCGTTTAATGTGTCAATGATGACTTCGGCATTTTTAAACCGTCGAAGGACGGAATTAGCAAGAATCGTCGTTTGATTTCTTTCAGGAATAATCTTGGAATCGGCAACAATAATAAATGGGATGCCTTCAACGGTCAGTTCTTGTGTATTAATATCATAAGATGCTTGCTCTCCGTTAAAAGCCAGTGAGTCCAGATCTTCTCTGGTGCTGTAAAAATAGGAATTTTCTAATGGCACATTTGGGGGTTTAATCATAGTGACCACAGAATCTTTCAAATCCCATACAGCCTCTGAAATGGATGTTTTCATTTGAGCATAAGGGAAAGAGATCGCAGCTTTTCCTGACTCTTCCGGTCGGACTGTTGCAGTATTATCCGTAAGTTTAAAATCAAGTCGGATATCCTCTCCTGCCATGGCGGGCTTAGCAGGGTCGTCCGTTAAAACTTCAAAATCAGCATGTCGGGCACTGTATTCAAATTCTTTGAATTCCAATTCACTTGATTTTGCACGCGAACCTCTGGTTAGCAGGGTTCCCTCTCCATATACTCCGTTGGTCGTGATGTTCGCAAAACCATCACTCAGCTCAGCGGTAGAATTATAAAACTTAAAGGGTTCACCCACTGTGTAGAGGTACATATTGTTTTTTTGGGGGAGCCAGGACATATTATAAACTCCTAGCACTGCCTCAGGATAGCTTGCCCCACCGTAGTCTCCGGGAGAGATGACTCCTTTAATTCCATCTGTTGTGACTGAATCGGGATAGTAAATAAAATCGTCAGA
>JAPPDO010000263.1 GCA_028821635.1 Ekhidna sp. | reverse complement strand
TACCGTCAGAGGGTTCAGATACCTGAACAGATGCACAGTGAAGTATACTGGGATGCTGGCTACCGGAAACAGGATTTAGCTCAGGGGTTTTCAAGCTTATCCGGGATAAAAAAAGTATCTGTAAATACAGAGCCGCACTAAGATAAGCTGAGCGATGACAATGTTTTTAAAGACTAGCTATAAAAATCATCAACAAAATATGTGTAGTATTATCATTAGACTAATGACATAATTAAGTAAAAAACTGCCGACGTGGATATGTCCGACGTAGATGCGTTTAACTTGTTTTAGGAGGGATCACCGGGGAATGGTCTGCAAGAACCGCTAAACGATCAATAATAACCGCTGGTCTGAGAATTATTATTAAAAGAGCGATTTTTTAATGACGTTGTTATTCAGCACTTATATTCGCACGATTAATTGTTAAATTAATATCGATTTAAAATGGAAAAGTCATCAGTCTCAGCTTTTGATGTAGTTCTCAAAGAAGGAGTTAGTACATTATCGGTTGATAGGAATTCGAAGGTTTTAAAAATAGCATGGCATGGGAGGTTGAATCTGGATGCTACCTCTAAAATCCTTAACAGAGGCATAGATTTTATTGAAAATGGAGTTTGTGACAAGATTTTGCTGAACCGGATATACTTGGAGGAGTTTACGAAGGATGCAAACAATTGGATTAAGCAGGACATCCTGAAAGCGAGGGGGAAGTCGCTTGTTCATAAGGTTGAAAAAGTAGCAACTGTAAAATCTACCACTACGATGGGTAATTTATTTGCTACGGTAGCTTCCTCTGCTATTAAGGTCGTTTATCCCAACTTGAACATGCGAAATTTTGATTCTGAAGAGAACGCCATTGACTGGTTATTAGTATAGACAAGCTAGAGTGCCAGGTAGACCTTATCAACCATCTCCCGGTATTCCTTCTTCGCCTCACTAAACGATGTAATGCCTCCCCCGCTACAGAAGAAAAGCTGATTATTCACCTTTTTAATAAATCGGATCATAACCCCTGTATCTAGTGAGCGGCCATCAAAATGGCCGCATATTCCGGTGTAAAAATCTCTGGAGTATGATTCTACCTCCCGGATTATCCGAATGGTTTCCGGTTTAGGGGCACCGGAGACAGAGCCGGCAGGAAGAAGCTGACAAAGAATATCTCCCAGATGCTGCATCCAATCAAAAGGAAGATTCCCGCTTATTTTCGAACTGACTTGAAGCAGATGCTTCTGGTTGGTTTTGACGATCTCTGTATATCTGAATTTGGAAACGTTCACGTCATTAGCTACACGACTCAGGTCGTTCCTAATGAGGTCAACGATGGTGACATGCTCTGCAATTTCTTTTTGATCCTTTAGAATAACAACCGCTGCGTTTGATATGCCGGCATCAATCGTTCCCTTCATCGGGTATGAGTAAATTTTATTTCCGGTGATTTTTACGAAAGTTTCCGGTGAGAAGACAACGAACCGGTCAGGGACGAGCAATTGATACTTTGCTCTTGAGGAGTGATATATCTCATCTAGGGAGAGGTTCGTCTTAATGGGAGTCTGAAAGGTGAGGTTCGTCAAGAAAGTATTCCCCAGATTGATTTCTTTTATCACTTTTTCAAAAGACTTTTGAAAGTCTGAGAATGCCAGCGGGGTCTTGCAAAAGGTTAAATTCCTAACTTCGCACTTCGAGTTGTATTCTCCGATTTTATGCTGAAATGTTTTTTGGGACGGCTCAGTTGCGGCCTCCTCAATGCACCATTTTTCTGCTAAAAAGTCACAATAAAACGAGAAAGGATGCCTTTCTTTGCCTAGAAGGTTGAGTTGGGCGACTGCTTCAGTTTTTGTCAGATCCAATTTTAATGCCGATGCGTCTTAATATCTTCTTCTCCATCATCCAAAAGAACCGGAACTGGCCGAAAATCCACCCATATCCGAGAAGCAGAAACTGATAGGCGATGAAAGTGGCAAAAATTCTGTAAGTGATTCGTATCCAGTCACTCGTCTCCGAAGTAATGCCCGCGAGCCAGTAGAGACCGTTTTTTGCATACAGAGAAGTCATACCTGTACAGGCAAAAACAATCAATATCAGGATTACCTGCGAAAGGCTTCGCAAACCCCACCTCTCCTGTAATTTCTTAATCCAACTCATCAATATTAAAATTCGCTGATAAAATGGAATGATACCTCCGGGAAATTTTCCTGCACCATTTGGAGCCAGGCTTTGGACTCTGCCATGAATACCGGTTTACCTTCTTTATCTTTTGCAATGTGACGGAGTTTAGCTTTTATGAAAGCAGTTAATTTATCCTGATTCTTCGCACTGATCCAACATGCTTTATAAATATTAACTGCTTCAAATCGAGCATTGGCATCATATTCATTTAACAAGCGATGCTGAAGTACTTCAAACTGTAATGCGCCCACCGTCCCAACTACTCTTCTTGAGCCGAGTTCATAGGTAAATAGCTGTGCAAGACCCTCATCCATTAGTTGGTTCAGTCCTTTATCCAGTTGCTTAGACTTCATTGCGTCCATGTTGATTACTTCACAGAACATCTCCGGCGAAAAGGAAGGAATGCCCTTGTAGAACCCCCTTTCGCCTTCACTCAGCGTATCTCCAATTTTAAGATTTCCCGTGTCATAAAGCCCCACGATGTCTCCCGGGAAAGCCTCCTCTACCGTTTCCTTTTTTTGAGCCATGAATGCGGTGGCATTTGAAAAGCGAAACTGTCTTTCCTGACGGACATGATAGTAGTTGCTACCTCTTTCAAACTTCCCGGAACATACTCTAACGAATGCAATTCTGTTTCTGTGCTTGGGATCCATGTTGGCGTGGATTTTAAAGATGAATCCGGAGAATTTCTTCTCGGAAGGCAGGATCGCCCTCTCCTCTGTCTCCCTCGGCTGTGGTTGGGGAGCAATTTTTGTGAAACAATCCAGCAACTCTCTCACTCCAAAATTATTCACTGCGCTGCCAAAGAAAACAGGGGCTATTTCACCATTAAGATAGGTCTTCTCATCAAATGCGTCATACACACCATTTACCAGTTCGATTTCATCTCTAAGCTCATTTACCATTGACTCAGGGAGGTGCTTTTCCAACTCCGGATCATCAATTCCCTGAATTTCAACTGCGCCCGTTGCTTTTTTCTGCTTATTTGGCTCATAAAGATTAAAATTATTTTCGTAAATATTGAAAACTCCCCGAAGTGACTTCCCCACTCCAACCGGCCAACTCATCGGACGAACTTTAATGTCAAGTTTCTCCTCCACCTCATCCAACAAGGTAAAAGCATCTTGCCCCTCTCGGTCAAGTTTATTGATGAAGCATATCACCGGGGTATTCCTCATCCGACATACTTCCATTAATTTTTCTGTTTGCTCCTCCACACCTTTCACACAATCAATCACCATGATGACGCTATCAACGGCGGTTAGTGTTCGGTAGGTATCTTCAGCAAAGTCCCTGTGGCCGGGAGTATCCAAAATGTTGATTTTGAGGTCTTTGTATTCAAAGCCCATCACGGACGTAGCTACCGAGATACCTCTTTGTTTCTCAATTTCCATCCAGTCAGAGCGTGTACTTATATCAATTTTATTAGATTTTACTGCACCTGCTGTTTGGATGGCACCTCCAAATAAAAGCAATTTTTCAGTCAGCGTAGTCTTCCCCGCATCCGGGTGAGCGATGATCCCAAATGTCCTTCTCCTGCTTATTTCCTGCTCTAAATTCATCATGCTGAATGAACCTGTAAAATTAGCTAATGCCTGCCTTCTCTATCCAGTTATCCCTCAAAAAGCCTGACAATCCCTATCTAAAGCATTTGGTATAACAATTACTATAGAAATGATTGTTAAAAACAAGTCCTGTTTTTAGTTCGTTCTAGATTTGTTGTGTAGTAAAACCTTGCCGTTCCCTAAGACCTACAAGGCTTCCCCTACTCCTTGACAAACTTCAGCAAACGTCTGTCCGGCAGTTGCACTAAGTACAGGCCGCTTTTCAATGAGAAGATGTCCACCCTTGTGTTCGTAGTGCCTTCCAGTAACGGCTTGCCGCTTAAACTCAGAATCTTGAACGTCCCTCCGACGGGAGAGTGCACCTCCACGTAACGTCCCGAAGGATTAGGGAAGACGACAGCTTCCGCCGCATCCTCCGCTGCACCGAGAGGGGTCTCCGTAATCGTCACCCGCTGCGTCTGCGTGGACGTGTTGCC
>JAPPDO010000419.1 GCA_028821635.1 Ekhidna sp. | reverse complement strand
GAAAATGGAGAAATTACCAGCAAAGGCGAACCCATGAGACTGCAAACAACATTGGCAGCTGATTAATTTACGTAAATTCAATGTAACTTTCAATTTAGATGAGTAAAATGAGTTTTTTACTACTCAGCAGTCTTTTTTGATAGTACAAATAAGCAATCCCGGCAAAAGTCGTCAATACCACAGAAGATTTCGGTAGTTTTTTCGACTTAATTACAAATTTTATTTCTTTATATTCCCTTGGTTTCTTGGATATTATTTGAAGTAAGTTCCAAAAGCGTTTTCCTTCTCAAAGGTAGCTATCGTAGCCTTCTCTTCCGGCGTGAGTGTAATGACCGGATTATCTCGCCAGAATTTTGGTTTGTACTTGGCGTTTTCAAAGTTGGAGACATCCTCAAGTTTTATGTCTGGTTCTCTCAACTTCTTAAAAACTCTATCACTTTCTTCATAAAAAATCATTGTTGATTGCACATGCGAAGGAATTACCTCTTCATCCTGTATTAGGTTATAAGTATAGCCAGACCTAATATATTTCAATAGTCCAGTTTCTTCATGATAATTAAACTCTAGTTTAATAAGGGGGCTTTCAACAGAAAGATTCTTACCGGCAGAATAACTTGGCAACTCATCCATACCTAGTGAGTGATCTACTTGAATGAGATAGTGTATTAATCTTTTCTTGGTCAGGTTATAAGTAAAGTGACCATAGCCATTTATTGGATGCACTGTTTTATCTTTTACCTTAAAAGAAATGATTACGAAGCTGTCTTCGGATTTCTCAAATGTTTTGGAAACAGTAAATGTATAATTATCTAGAAAATTTTCGTGAAAAGGCTTCCCAACTCTAAGAATCTGATCTTCTGTCTTTGATTCATATATCTTATGGCACAAGATAATGTATGAGAAATTGGTATGGGAAACAAAAACTCCTGAAGTATCATACTTTTTTCTTGCAAACCTTGCTTGATCTATTTTGATTTTATCAATTCCATTTTTAGTGGATGAGATACTGTAAAACGCTTCAATCCATTCTTTAGGCATGGAATCTTGATAAGTGATTTGTCTATAAAATGCTCTGCTATATTCTATTGGCGAGTTCTTCAGTTCTTGAGTTACTTGTTCAATAACATCACCCAAAATATCCATGACAATCACTTCATCAAGGATTATTATATCGGGATTCATTTTTATATCATGAATGGAATCTGAATTGACCCAAAGCCTAACGGGGGAGTATGAGGTATGAGTAATGAGGAGGGAATCTCCTAGTGATGAGTTAGTATGTAACTCAAATAAACCTAACTCGTTATTCACAGTGCCCAATTTTCCATTGCCCGACTGGATATGTGCGTATGCAATCGGTAAACCTGTCTCGCTATCTGACAATCTACCTTTAACGGATTGAGCTAAACCCAAGAATGCAATAATCCATAGTAAGGTGGAAAATACTATTTTAATGATATGTATCACCTGTTCTATTGAATAATGACGGTCCACGTGTTAGAGTATCCATCTTGGTTGTTTGAGAAAGTCTAAATTTACCCAAATCATTTAATACGGTGGGTAAACTTCCGTCTGTAAGGTAGATTTGAGCAAAAGAAACCGGTTTATTTTGAACCGAATCAAAAAGAATAATCCGTTCTTGAGGAGTATCACTGTTGATTGCAAAAATGCTAACGTAACTAACGCATAATAGTTTCTTACCTTCATTTCCTCCTCTCTTTAATTACAACGTGGTTCTGGCTTAGGTGATACATCATTACTGGGTCATAGTATGCAATTACGTAGGGTACTGGCGTTGCTCCAACATTATCATTTACATACCATTTTGAGACATTGTAAACTTCAATTTGATAATCTTTTAGGAAATTGAAAGATTTAATTTTCTTTTGATTTAAAGGGTAATATTTACTAAATTTGAATAATTCCGAATAACTCAAAGAGATTGTGGAGAAATGATTGAATAAATCCTGACCTTCCAACTTACTTTTCTGTTCTTGTCCAAAAGAGCTATTGAGAACCAGTAAGACTAAAACAGTAGCATTAATGATTGTATTGAAGAATTTCAATAGATAAAAGTATTTTGGTTAGTAAAGATAAAGCCGTCATATCATGTAGAAGGACGACTTTATCTCAAGTAAGTCAAAAATAGATTGTGCCTGTTACACTTATATCCTTAATATAAATGTTACCATTAGTTCCACCTACTTCAGCATCTAATGAAACATGCTCATTCCATTTTCGGAACTCTACTCTTTCTTCAAGCTCCTCTACTTCAAAGGCTTGTGCGAGTTTCAAGTTATCAATCAAAACTTCTTTTTCAATATTTTTCATGTTTATGAAATTTAAAATTTAGGGTAAATTAATATCGCTTTCCCTGACCTACCCTATATTAAACCAGGTTTAGCGTTTCTCAACTTTATTCTAACAATTAAAATTACGGTCTTTAACAATGTTAAGTAAAGCCCAATGGCAAGCAAGTTACTAAAAGAAAATAAATCCATTGCAAAAGATACATCTAATTTGACTAAAAGGTTTCTTATTGCATGATACACTTTTATTGGGAAGTACCATAAAAAGTTTAAACCCAGATACTTGATTATCCAAGCTAAATAAGTTATCGTTAAAAGCCAGTTTACAATACCATACCCAAAGACAAAATAGTGCTGTCTAATAAATCCATTAAAATTTCTTTGTTTCCAGACCTTAATCATGAGTAATTTCGATTTTAAACGAAACCATTCTCCCGGTAAAACGTTATGTATTTAATTTTGATTTATTATTAGCGATTATTGATGGAAGTATTTAACGGAAAACAAAGGTTCAAAAAAACCAAAGAACCCCCAATAATGGGTAAATGTCGTTCACATAAAGGAACTAAGAACCGGGATGAGTAAGTTTCTGTAGCAGTTGATGATTGCTAAAGGGAATAGTTCCCAAACCTTACTTCGGGTAAGTGAGGTCAACCGTTTTAAATTTTTTATTTTATGAAAGAGTTGAGTTCAGAGAAAATGGAACAGATCGAGGGAGGCAGAAGATTAACAACAGACTGTGGTCTCTCTATTGCCGGAGCTTTAATATTTGGAACCGGAGGCATCATAGCGGCAGCAGGTGGACCAGTCGGAATTATTGCTTTTGCGATAGCTTCTAACTATTTCGCTTGGGGTATGGCGGCGCGGGCATGCGTTTCTTAAAATTCTCAAATTAAACAATAGCACACTGCCCTTTAGAGGCAGTGTGCTTCTTTAAATGTATTTTATCATGAAAATGTATTTTATTGCAGAGATAATATTTCAAATATTTTTGATTTTATTTAATCTTACTATTACTTGGTTTTATAGTTCAGAGGTTGAAATTGCTTTTCCCACTCTATTCATCCTGAATATTTTTTCACTCAGTGTGCTGTTTTTTTTGAAAAATAAAGGTGATTCCAAAAGTGGTAATGACCACATTTCGTATCTCTCATATTTCAATAATAAGTTCATACCAATTGCAAAGGACCCACTTATTTGGATTATACTTCTTAGTCCTTTTTTTGTCTTTTTTATTGCAGAACCGGTCTCGAATTTCTTTTCAATTCAGACTTTTTTCTTCTTGGTGGCATCGTTACATGCGATAGTCAATATTTTATTCCTTAGTTCTGTCATGTTCCATAGCTACAAGCAGAGATATTCTATTCACATTATAATTCATGGGATTGTATTTCAATTACTCATAAAGTTTTCAGGTGATTCTTTCTTAGCGGCGACCTACTTCATTTCCGGGTATGTTTTAGTCTCTTTTACTGCTATTGTATTATTGATCGCTAAGAAAGGTGCTATGAAACAGGTGTAAATAGGTCATAAATTCGGATTAAAAATCTTTAGAATTTACCCTAAATGAGACGTGTCTCATCAAATTCAACTAATCATATTTTTTGATTTTAAATGAAACCATTCTCCCGGTAAAACGTTATATATTTAACTTTGATTTATTATTAGCGATTATTGATGGAAGTATTTAACGGAAAACAAAGGTTCAAAAAAACCAAAGAACCCCCAATAATGGGTAAATGTCGTTCACATAAAGGAACTAAGAACCGGGATGAGTAAGTTTCTGTAGCAGTTGATGATTGCTAAAGGGAATAGTTCCCAAACCTCGCTTCGGGTAAGTGAGGTCTAACATTTTAAATTTTTTGTTTTATGAAAGTGTTAAATTTAGAGCAAATGGAACGTGT
>JAPPDO010000129.1 GCA_028821635.1 Ekhidna sp. | reverse complement strand
CCCATTCCCTACAGGAAATCGGCAAAATCATGGGTGGCAGGGATCACACGACGGTCATCAATGGCCTTCGGAAGGTCACTGAAAGAATGGAGACATCCCCGGTTCAGCAAGCCCTACTGGATCAGTTCTGCATTCTCTTTGACAACATCAGGCTCCTTCACGGCAGTCCCAGAATCGGTGACGAAGACTAGCCTGAATCCGTCCTTGGTATTGATAACCTGGTCACAATACCTGTTTCCAGACCCAATACCGGGATATTAACTAAACAATCTGAATTGGGGTATGTTTGATACCTGAATTCAGAGCCCCCAAACCAACCTTGCCGGTTTTGCTTGCAGCAGGGCCTTTTGAATTCCTCCAAATTGTCTCTTGATGTTTGCAATACTGCGAAGGAGTAGGGTGCCTTTTGATCTATTTTCTGGTAGTGGTGGGTTCTAAGGGTTGATTGGGTTTCACCTAGGTCCGTGAATATTCCCAGCTTTAAGATTAGTACAACCAGATGAAGGACACCGTTCAGGTTTGTTAGGGAAATAGCAGAGGATTATCAGAGATGATTGATGAGATTTTTTGCATTATAAAGCATGGGAAAGGTATTCAAGTAATCCCCTTTTTCCCGTATTCAAATACTGAATTGGAAGACAAAACATGGAAGGTAATAACCCCTTTATACAGGACTAGTTTGGCTTAACCGCGTACCTGAATACCCATGTAAGATTGGGATTTCAACAACGATCTTGGTTTTCAACCGACCGAATAAAATGTCGCAATGCCGCAAGTTTTGGAACATGCTTGTAATTTCGGACCTAGAGCCTTAGATTCCGATTTGTGTAATCGGTGTAGGTGCCCGCTACTGCAACGGGCATTATTTTCTTCCAAGTGAGATTTATTTCATACCATTACTGCTGGAAGAAGCAACACCGGTTACACTTTTCCCAAACTATCATCCAATCAATATTATAGAAACACAATCAACCTCTCGTATATTTGGGATGAGTCAATACTCATGAGTTATGATATCTGTAATCCTCCTACAGAAGGTATGGCATATTATATCGGCAGTATTTTCAACATTTGACTGGAAAGCAGTAGACAAAAAGTAAAGTATTTACACCGAAATATCAGGTATTTATAAAAACAATGTAGTGCTGATTCTTGAGTTCTTGATCAGTAATAACTTTCTGGAAATATGTTCTTATTGAACTGAAAAAGTACCACCATGTGATTACTACGAGAATCCAAGGTAAGATATCACCGATTAGTATAATTAGCCCATCATGGTTTGTAAGGTTAGCGAGAAATATAATTCTTAAACCAAGACCTTTTGTTAAAAAAATCAGGTAGGTTAAACCCAAAGCAAAAAATAAACCGCTTCACAACAAATGATACATCAATATCTTCAGGAACTTCAAGACCGGCAGTATAGGTTACCCCTTTCAAAGTCGAAGTACTTCCGGGACTCTGACGAAAAAAGGACTCTGGTTGCAAGGGTGAAAACAAATGAGCCTTAATCAAATGGTTGCTTTCATTTGATTTGGTTTCAGGAGTTTGTAATAAATCCATAATTAATAATTTTAGCCAATTTTCACAAAACAAAATGAATATTTCATCGACATTTACCGTCCACTAGGTATTTCATAGTATTTAAATCAATACTTTATCAGTTATAAATTATAAGTTTCTTGAAATTACCCGATTTATAATGATTATTGTTTATTTGGGTGCTTAATTTCGGATACAAGTTTAACATCATGACCATGTCTGAGATAATGATGTTGGTAATAAAACCGTTTCCCGGGTTACATCCATAAGGATTGATTTTATTTCATAGAGACATAATTGCGTATCTTTGTAACCGGTGCAAATGGCATACTCGGCCGTTATGTGTGTAAATGGCTTAGAGTATATAGGCCGAAAGTACATATAATAAAAAATACAGCCGATATTACTGATATCAATGAAGTCCAAGAAACGGTTGAAAAAAATTACCCCCTGGACATGGTTATACATTTGGCAGCAATAGTGCCTGTATCCAAAGTACAGGCAAAACCTGAACTAGCTTATCGGGTAAATGTCGGGGGAACAATAAATTTATTGGAAGCCATAATTCAAAAAAAACCTAAATTTGTATATTGTTCTTCTGCTCATGTATATGACTACAGCGAGTATCCTATTTTAGAAGAATCTCCCATGGCACCTCAATCCATTTATGGTAGGACAAAAATGATTGCAGAGATGGCTGCTACAGACATTGCGAAGTCATTTGATATTCCATTGAGCATTCCCAGGGTGTTTTCCATACACGATCCAGCCCAAACCGGAACATATTTGAGACCAACCTTAGAAAAACGATTATCAACTGAAGATCTTTCACAACCTTTCAAGCTTATTGGTGCAAAGTCTATCCGTGACATTTTGACTGCAGAAGAGGCAGCACGTCGTTTAGTTATTGTATCTTTATCTAGTTATTTAGGCAAAGTAAACATCGGGTCTGGTCATGGAACAAAGATAGAAGATTTTGTTCAATCACTGTCTTATATTGATTTGGATATAGAACCTGTAGGTCAAGGTAACCAATTGGTTGCAAATATAGATCGTCTAATTGAAATAGCAGGAGTTGCACTTTTTGAAACAAAAGAGAATATTTAATGAATAGCAACGTATCTATTGTGATACCAACATTTAATCGTGCTGATTTACTCTCGCGTGCCATTGAAACTTCTTTATCTCAAACCTACCAATGTGAGGTGATTGTCGTAGACCATGGTTCCACTGACCACACTCCGGATATAGCAAAAAAATTTAACAGGGAAATAAAATACATACGTCGTGAGACGGATTTTGGTCCTCATTTTTGCTGGTTGGAAGGAGTATTGCGCAGTTCAGGAGATTTTGTTCATCTGCAATTTGATGACGATTGGATTCAAGAAACGTTTATTGAAGCATGCATGAATGTAATGGATGATGAAACAGGCTTTTCTTTTTCTAGGGCAGAAGTAGAATTTGATGATAAACAAAATAATACTGTTTTATTCAAGAAAATGCCAAAAGTTTCAGGCATTTACAGTGTTTCTAAACTCGAAAAAAGGATATTAAAGGCCCAGGTTATCTCACCAGGGTGTTGCGTTTTTCGTCGTCAACTATTGATTGACAGTATTTATATTGGAAATTTGCCTTTAGATAAGCATTCTTATCATGGTGTCGGTCCAGATAGATTCATGACACTTCTTCCAATGTTGCATTACCCTAAAGTTGGATTTGTTTCTGAACCTTTAGCAATATTCTATGCCCATGCTGGATCAATTACAATTGATGCGCTTTCGGATAAACAAAAAAAAAAAGAACTAGGTCTCGGGTATAAAAACGTAATCAGATACTATAAGGAGCTAAAGGCATTGCTTAAGTTTCGTCGATTTAGTGGGTACTATGTAGGCAGGTAGATGACACATTCACCAATTTTTTTATCAGATAATACAATTACAAAAAACGAGCTTGAGTTATTATCAGAGTGGATGCTGGAGGGTAATCGACTTACTAAATCCGTTGAAACATCAAGGTTTGAAAAACAATTTTCTGACTGGATTGGAAGCAAGTACTCACTCTTTGTCAATTCCGGTTCATCAGCAAACCTTTTAATGATTTATGCTTTTAGAGAACTTGGTCGTCTTAGAAATAATCGTGCAATAGCTCCAGCTGTAAGTTGGGTAACCACCGTATCACCTTTGTTACAATTTTCATTTGACACAATCCTATGTGATTGTGATTCAGAAAATTTAGGACTTGATCTTAATCACCTTGAAGCTCTTATCAAAAAACATGATCCGGCACTTCTAATTTTGGTTCATGTCTTAGGGCATTCCAACAGTATGGATGAAATAAAGGAATTGTGCGATAGACACGAAATAATTTTATTGGAGGACACTTGCGAAGCACTAGGCTCTTCCTATAACCAAATCAATTTAGGAACAATAGGAAATGCTGGAAGTTTCAGTTTTTATTATGGGCATCATATTTCAACGATAGAAGGTGGAATGGTTGTTACCGATGATTATGAATTATATCAAACAATGCTATCCCTTCGGTCACATGGATGGAGCCGAGATCTAGACCCAGCAATTAGAAAGCAGTTAACCGATATTAATCAAATTGACGAATTTCAAAATTTATACACATTCTACAGTGATTCCCGCCAATTTTTTCCTTTAGCTATATATACGTCCTTCAAAC
>JAPPDO010000151.1 GCA_028821635.1 Ekhidna sp. | reverse complement strand
TTTATACGCCATAAGATTGCAGTACGGCAGGGAAAAGCTTTTATATCGAAAGTCAAGCCAGCAAGGTGTTCAGGTTAGCGCAATGGCAGCCGTTGGGCCTACAATCGGTTTAGAAGCTCCTTATTATCTATTGGCCGGTAACGAGGAGTACGAGCAGTTTGGTCCGATAGACAATACAAACCCGCCAACTTACCCATCTCCTCAGAGTTTTATCAGCCCTGGAAGGCTTTTTCAGGGACTTGGAGAATCAAATGTGGTTCCCGGATTAAATCTTAAGACCTCACTGCTATTTGAGTTTGGAACCTATCGAAGCAATGTTGCCGGCATGGAGGCGGGGATAATGGCAGAGGGCTACACAAGAGCTATTGAAATAGTACCAAGTCAGCCGAACAATTCCTTTTTTACTTCTGTTTTTTTTACACTGTTTTGGGGTTCAAGGAAATAATATATTCTTCCCCTCAAAGGTCTTTTTTTTTAAATTTGAACTGTTGATCTTGTTTTAATGATTGAATTACCCGTCATTGATAATCCTGAAAGAAAGAAAAAGCCGGACTGGTTAAGAGTGAAATTGCCGGTAGGGGAGGATTATGCAAAAGTCAGAAAATTAGTTGATCAATATCAACTTCATACCATCTGTGAAAGTGGAAATTGCCCGAATATGGGCGAATGCTGGGGTGAGGGGACGGCTACGTTCATGATTTTAGGGAATGTCTGCACTAGGAGTTGTACTTTTTGTGCTGTGGCAACAGGCAGGCCTCCTGAGTATGATGAGGACGAACCTAAACGAGTAGCTGAAGCTATCAGACTTATGGGAATTAAACATGCCGTGATCACATCTGTAAACAGAGATGAACTTAAAGACAAAGGAGCCGAAATTTGGTATCAGACGGTGATAGAAACAAAGCAAGCATCTCCCGGAGTTACGATAGAAACCTTAATCCCTGATGTAAAGGGGCAATGGGATGCACTTTATCGAATGATTGATGGAGGGCAGGAAGTGGTCTCACACAATCTGGAGACTGTGGAAAGCCTCTACCGAAGAGTCAGGCCGCAAGCAAAATACGACAGAAGTCTGGAGCAGATCAAACTTACATCTGAGGCCGGGAAAAGGACAAAGTCCGGAATTATGCTGGGACTTGGAGAAACGGATGAGGAAGTCTGTAAAGCTATGGATGATCTGGTGGAACACGGGCTGCACATTCTGACACTGGGGCAATATCTTCAACCAACAAAAAGACATATTGAAGTCGCAACGTTTGTGCCTCCTGATAAGTTTGCTTATTTTAAAGAGGAGGGCACGAAAAGAGGATTAAAATATGTTGAATCAGGACCCCTTGTAAGATCTTCTTATCATGCTGAAAAGCATGTTAATGTGCCCATTTAGTACTTTTCCCGATGATTTTCCTTAGAAGGTCATAGTAAACTGTCAGAAACAACATCAGAGTCATTAACCAGATAACCAACACATTGAAAACCTTAGTATGGATGTAAATTCCTGCAAAATACTTTTCAGGGAAGTAAAAACTTGTTCTGAAGTCCAGTTCATTTTCAGGATTATTATTTCTTGCGTAGATAGGAGAGATTTTTTGTACTAGTTCTTTCCCGGATGCCAGTATTCTGTCCTTAGTGCTGACATTTCTTAGCATGTAGCTAATACGCTCATTTTCGTAATCGTATCGATCTTGTACATATTGCTTCTCTTTCTCAGGGGTATTGGTATTTTTTTTAATCAGTTGATCCCGTTCATCTTTTGCCTGCTTCCTTCTTGTATTATAAATATTCTTAATGGCAGATAAAAACTCTTTTGTCTCTTCATAAATTGCTTTATCCAGATTCTCAACCGTTAGTTTATCTATGTTCGAGAGTTTATGTTCTCCGAAAATCCGTAGTTGATTACCAATTTCATTACGGAGGAGGGTCAATTCGTTTTTGACCGATTGCTTCTTCACATTCTTATACGAATATTCAAGGTAGTCTTGTAGAAATTCCACATAGTAGATCGACATATATGTGTTTTCTGCCACTTGTCTATCCAGTTCATAATAATCTCTGTTAAAAGGGTTATCCCGAAATTGTGTAACGGTAAGTGCTTCATAGGCCCATCGGGAGGCCATCAATTCTCCAATTAAAGGAACTTTGGACTTATTGACAAATGACTGATTTAACCGTTCAAAATCTACTACTATACCGCTCAATATTAGCTGCGGGATGAGCAATAGAGGGATGAGAATATAAACGGTGATAACAGAATTGAATCCGGCTGAAATGTTGAGTCCAAGGATATTTGCAAAACACGAAACTGAAAATAAGATAATCCAGTACCAAAGTGTTATTCCCCGAATTTCAAGAATCCAACTTCCTACCAGCACAAACAGAAGTGTTTGAATTGCAGACAAAGCAAAAAGAATTAGCGTCTTTGAGGAGATGTAACTTAATTTGCTAAGATGAAGAAATGCCTCTCTTTTAAGTATTTTCCTGTCTTTAATGATTTCTTCGGCACTCACCGTGAGACCCATAAATAATGCTACAATGATGCTCATGAAGAAGAAGATAGGGATGTTTTCGTTACTGTAGAAGGTGTAGGAATTACCGGTCGGTGCGTATTTCGTAATTAAGGCAAGAAGTAATGCAAGAGCAGGAGCTTCCAAAAGGTTAATAAGAACATACTGGCGGTTACTGATCTTTGCCAGGATGTCTCTTTTTGAAAAGATCATGGCTTGCTTCAGTTTATTCGGAATATTCAGTGTTTTCTTGAAACCCTTTTCCTGCTCATGTATAGATTCGATCTCAATACGCTGCCGAAAATGCTCATTCCATTGCCTTGCCGAGTACTTTCTCTTATTCGTGAGCCTGCCGTATTCGTCAACGACCTTCATCTCAATAATACTGAATATCTGTTCAGGGTTTACATTACCGCATTCCATACACGCAGTCTGATCCTTATCAATCATATCAACGATGTTTTTGAAATGGGTGACTGCCCTGACCGGATTGCCATAGTAAATCTGGTATCCTCCCGAGTCAAGGATTAATAACTTGTCAAACATCTTAAAAATATCCGATGAGGGCTGATGGATAACTACAAATACCATTTTCCCTCTCAGTGAAAGTTCTTTCAGAAGCTCCATGATATTTTCTGAATCACGCGAACTTAGGCCGCTGGTCGGCTCATCAACAAAAAGTACCGAAGGCTCTCTCAGGAGTTCCAAGCCAATATTCAATCGCTTTCTCTGTCCTCCGCTTATGATTTTTTGAAGCGGGCTTCCAACCTTAAAATCTTTTACTTCCACTAAGCCTAAAGATTCCAGGGTTTGTGCAACCAAAGCCTTTAGTTTGTCTTTAGATGTCTTATCAAAGCAAAGTTGAGCTGCATAAAAGAGATTTTGGTAAACCGTTAGCTCTTCAAGCAGAAAATCATCTTGAGGGACAAAACCTATTATTCCTTCTACTTCTTTTGGCTTTTCATAAATATCAATTCCATTGATCCTTACAGTGCCTTTGTGTGGCTTTATCGTGCCGTTTAAGACATTAAAAAGCAGGGATTTTCCGGCACCACTACCTCCCATCACAGCAAAGAGATTTCCCGCCGGTTCTGATATATTGACATTGACGAGACCTGTATCGCCATTTTTAAATTCGTATGTGATGTTTTCTGCAACGAATGAGATATTTGTCTCAGTAGTGTCATCTTTAAAGACATTGATTACGTCGCTATAGAATAATCGGTCTGTTTTACGGCCTTTTAGCGAATATCCGTTTGTGAAGATTCTAATATTGCTGGGAGAAACTCTAAGGCTATCAGGTGTAAGGACATCTCCTCCGTAACATTTGAAGAAGAACATGTCAATTTTCGGTAGTTTGAAAAATGCAATATGCCCTTTTAGACCTTCTAAGTGAATGAACTTTGATCTTTCCGGTTCCTTAGCCCCGGAGATTACAGCCGAATAATCCGGGGAATAATTGAATGGGTCTTGGTTGATTACAAAATGCTTGATTGCATCTACAGCATCATCTTCAAAGCGAAGTTCCTCTCCTATGAAATAAAGCAGTTTAGCTTCACGTTCTGTTATCTTCTCATCTGCAATAATGAGCTCCATCAATTTGACCATCACAACAAGTTTCTGCTTTTGAGTCAGTTCATTGTTTATGCTCGCCGTTATTTTTTTTATGTTAGCCTCATCATCTTTTCCAATGCCTGTGTTAATCTCAGAAATGTACCGATCCATGATTTTCTGATAGTGTTTGGTAT